>JANWYC010000007.1 GCA_025057245.1 Aquificaceae bacterium
TACTTCAGCTGGGTTCACGAGCTTTTCAGGTTTATGGTTCAGCCACTTTTTGAGCTTAAGGGTGTCGTCCAAGAGACCACAAAACAGGCGCTGACTACTTACGTCTTTCTGAAGGGAGTAAGCGAGGAAAACCAACTATTAAAGAGGGAGCTGGAAGGTTGTGCTCTCTACAGGTCTCAACTTCAACGCTGTGAGGAGAACCTCCTTCAAATCAGCAGGCTGTTAGACCTACACCAGCAGGTGGAATACTACTCCGTAACATACGCCAGCGTAATAGCCTACGACCCGTCTGGTAAGGATAACTTTATAATCATAGACAGAGGACAAGGGGATAGTTTGCAAGAGGGGATGCTCGTATTCTACGGCGATAGTTTGTTGGGTATGGTGGAAAAGGTTTACGGTGGCTCTTCTCGGGTTAGAACGGTATTCTCTCAGGAGTTTTCCATAAGCGCCCTTTCTGGCGATAAGGCTTACATATACAAAGGTGGATATCCCTACGGCTCTCTTCTCCATGTAAACCTTGAGGACACGCTGAAGGAAGGGGACATGGTCTATTTAAGAGTGCCGGGCAAAAGCTTTCCCAAGCTTACCATAGGCAGTGTTAAAAGCGTATCTCAGGAGAGCAGCGGCTTTTTCAAGAGCGTGCAGGTGAGCCCTGCGGTGGATGTAAGAAGGGTATCCCTCTGCATAGTTATAAAGGAGAAGCTATGACCTTTTACCTTGTAGCCTTCTTGCTCGCTTACTTTCAGAGCTCCGTGCTTTTTGCCTTCTTTCAGAGTTCACTCTTTGCACCCAACATGGTGCTGGCATACCTGTTCTTAGAACTTATGAAAGAGGAAGGATACGGTCTTAAAAAGGCATTAGCTTCTGGTCTTTTTCTTGACATCCTTCAGGACTCTCTGGGGCTACACCTTTTTGCAAACACCCTCCTTGCCCTGCTGGTAAACCTTCTAAAGGAAAGGCTTGACTTTCCGAGCAGGCTCTCCATAACACTTCTATACGGAGCTATGGCTCTTGGGGAGAGGCTCATAACCTTCTTTATTTTCAGGTTAAAATACTATACGGAGTTTAGCCTTTGGCTTACCCTTGTTGGGTTTTTTGTGGAGATGCTGTTCTTCCTCACCATTTTACGGCGGTATTTCAGAGAGTAGGCTATGAACAGAAGGCGCTTGCTCTTCCTGATGTTTGTTGGCTTGTTTGCATACCTACTGGTGCTTTTCAGGCTTTTATACCTGCAGTTATACAAGGGTAAACACTACAAAGAGTTAGCTCAGAAGAACTACGTAAGGAAGAGAATCATATACCCTCAACGGGGCGATATTTTAGACAGAAGAGGTGAAAAGTTAGCCTACGACGTGCCTAAATACACGCTCATGTTAGACCATCAGAAACTGCAAGAGGTGGGCGACCTTACAGAGGTTCTTAACAGCCTTAAGGAGCTATTTGGTCTTGAGCTGGCCCCTGAGAGTCTGAAAAGGAGGAAGGCGGTGGACCCAATTCCTCTTTTGGAGCTCAAAACCCAGCAGGACATAGACAAGTTTTACAACCATAGCTACAAACTGCCGGGCGTTTTCATAAACACCATACCCAGCAGAACTTATCCACAGGGCGAGGTGTGCGCCCATGTGGTAGGCTATACCGCGCATCCTACAGAAACTCACATGCGTGAGTATGGAGAGAGGATAGGACCTCAAAGCTTGGTGGGTGTGTATGCCTTAGAGAAGACGCTTGACCAAGAGCTCTTGGGAAAAGTGGGTGCGGAGGAGGTTAGCGTGAACGCAGTGGGTCGCGTTCTTGGAAAAATCGGCTACGTAGAACCCCAAAAGGGAAACACGATGATGATTACCATAGACTTGAGAATTCAGAAAATAGCATACGAGGTCTTTAAAAACTCTGGTCATAAGGCTGGAGCGGTTCTTATCTTGAATGCGAGAACCGGGGAAGTGCTTGCCATGGTAAGCTATCCTTCCTTTGAACCAAATAAAATACAAGAACTTTGGGAGGAATACAGCAAGGATGTTTACAAGCCTCTTTTCAACAGAGTAACCCAGGCAAGGTATCCACCCGCTTCCGTTATAAAGTCCGCTCTCGGTATAGCTCTTTTAGAGGAGGGCGTCTCTCCTATAGAGGGTGTGGTGTGTAGTGGTAAGCTCAAAGTGGGCAAGAGGGACTTTTTCTGCTGGAACAGGTCTGGACACGGCTGGGTAAACCTACACAAGGCTATAAAAGACTCCTGCGACGTATACTTTTATCACTACGGCTACTATAGGCTCGGTGCCAGAGGTATAGAGAAGGCTCTTAGACAGTTCTCTTACGGCGAGGACATACCCTTTGACCTACCCATGGTAAAGGGCTTTTTGCCAACCCCAGAGTGGAAAAGGACTAAGCTAAAAGAACAGTGGTACGGCGGGGATACGGTTAACATGTCCATAGGTCAAGGCTTTATGAGGTCCACCCTTTTTGAACAGACGCTTATGATGATGTGTATAGCCAACGACGGCGTAATATACAAGCCCATACTGGTGAAGGAAAAGAGGGACGCGCAGGGTAATGTTATCTGGAGGGCGCAGAGAAGCGTTCACAAAGTAGTCAAGGCAAAGCCGGGGCATTTTGCCATGGTGAGAGAGGCTCTCAGAGATGTGGTAAGGGCTGGAACTGCGGTCTCCGCCAACTCAAGGATAGTGGAGCTGGCGGGTAAGACTGGCACCGCTCAAGTGTCTGCCCTTAGCGCGGTAAGAAAGCACCTGCCTTACCACTTAAGAGACCACGCTTGGTTTGTGGGTTTTGCACCCTACAGAGACCCGCTTTTTGTAATAGGCGTGATAGTGGAGCACGGTGGGTCTGGTGGTGCGGTGGCGGCGCCCATAGCAAGACGGATACTTGAGAGAATATACATGGAAGGCATAGACAAGGAGTTGTAAGATGAAGAGAGTTCTTGTCTGGGGTCTTGGTATAAGCGGTCGGTGGGCGGTAGAGCTCCTAAAGTCGAAGGGTTTTGAAGTTTACGCAGGGGACGATGCTAAAGGTGATAACCCTTTAGAGTATCTTGACGCGGTGGACTCTGTAGTGCTATCACCTGGCATACCCCCAAGGCATCCCTTGTGGAAGGAGACGGAGAAAAGAGGGCTTGAGGTGATAGGAGAGTTGGAGCTGGCTTGGAGATTCTTTAACGGCAAGGCTATAGCCATCACGGGCACTGACGGCAAGTCTACCACCACAAGGCTTACTTACCTGATGCTTAAAGCCTACCACGAGAATGTGCAAGAGGGCGGAAACATAGGCACACCCTTTTCACAGATAGTCATGAAGAACCCATCTTCACTGGTCGTGCTTGAGGTCTCTTCCTTTCAGGGAAAGACTCTAAAGACCTTTAGACCTCATATAGGCGCCTTTTTAAACTTTTCAGAGGACCATCTGGACTGGCACGAAAGTCTTGAGGATTACCTGTGGAGCAAGAGGAACATATTCTCAAGGCAGGGAGAGGGGGACTTTCTCCTTCTGAACGCACTGCAAGAGAGTGTAAGGGAAAGCTACACCGCAGGTAGGAAGCTATACCTTTTGGAAGATGGTTCTGACGGATACATAAAGTCCGGTAGAGCTTACTTTTTAGGTGAAGAGCTGTTTCGTGTGGAAGGGCTAAAGATAAAGGGAAAACATAACTGGCACAACGCCCTGTTTGCATCCGCCATGGCAAGGTTAATGGGAGTGCCTACTGAAGTTATAAGGGATGTGCTTTACAACTTTAGTGGACTGCCTTACAGGCTTGAGTATATGGGTAGCTACGCAGGTGTTGAGGTTTACAACGACTCCAAATCTACGACCGTCAACTCGCTTACGTCCGCCTTGGAGAGCTTTGAAAAGGGCAGGGTTATTCTCATAGTGGGTGGCAGAGACAAAGGTGGTAACTTTGAGGACGTAAAGGCTCTGGTAAAGGAGAAGACAAAAGCCTGCTTTCTCATAGGAGAGGCAAGGGAAAGGATTGCTAAAGCTTGGCAGGGATGTCAGGTTTACATCGCAAACAGCCTTGAGGAGGCGGTAAGGAACGCCTTTAGCGTGGCAAAACCCGGGGATGTGGTCCTTTTCTCCCCAGCCTGCGCCTCCTTTGACATGTTCAGAGACTACAGAGAGAGAGGTGAGAAGTTTAAGGAGCTGGTTCTTAGCTTGGCACAACCTTCTGCGGAGTGTTAGCTCAAGCTAAGCTACATGTAGTCTCTCACCGAAAAGCGATATAAGGTTCTAAAGAGCGTATAATTATATAATTAAACCCTTAAGGAGGTAAGGTATGCTCTTGAACTTGGAGGTTAGAAGCCAGCTTAGAGACATTTTTTCAAAGGAGATGAAAGAGCCAGTAAATCTAAAACTTTTTACGCAAGCTATAGGGTGTGAAACCTGTGGCGTAGCGGAGGATTTGCTTAAGGAACTGGTGAACATAGAACCCGAGAAGATAAAGCTGGAGGTTTACTCACCCGTATTAGACAAGGAAGTCAGTCAGAAATACGGAATAGAGAGAGTGCCCACCTTGGTAATAGAAGGTGATAGGGATTACGGCATAAGGTATCTGGGATTGCCTGCGGGTCTTGAATTTACCACGTTGGTTCAAGGTGTGGTGCAGGTATCAAAAAGAGAACCAAAACTCTCAGATAAAACCATAGAACTTCTAAAAACCATAGATATACCCATGGAAATTATGGTGTTTGTCACCACTTCTTGTGGATACTGTCCTGCCGCAGCCATAACTGCTATGAACTTTGCCATAGCAAGCGACAACATAAGGGCTAGCATAGTGGATGCCAGCGAGAACACGGACCTGGCTCAAATATATCAAGTGGTAGGCGTGCCGAAGATAGTTATAAACAAAGGCGTGGCGGAGTTCGTGGGTGCACAGCCTGAAAACAGCTTCCTCGGATACGTAATGTCCGCTTACGAAAAGCTCAAGAGAGAAAATGGACAGGCTTGAATACTTCAAAAGCCTTCTGGAAAAGGAGCCAGAAAATCCCACGCTTCACTACTCTCTGGCTTTGGAATACTTCAGACTAGGGGACTGCGAGAAGACCGTTCCGCATATGAAAAAATACCTTAGCCTCAAAGAAGACGAGGGTGCAGGCTACAGAGTTCTTGCAAAGTGCTACGAAGATGCAGGAGAATACCAAGAGGCTATAAAGGTTCTTGAAGAGGGCATACAAAAGGCTTTAAAATATAATCATCCAAGTATGGCTGAGGAGTTTAGAGCGTGGATAGAACAGTTAAGGCACTTGCAGTCCTATTAACCTTTTTCTCTCTTTCCTTAGCGGGTGAGCTGAAGGCGTGCTACAAGGCGTACCTTGGTTTCTTCCCTGTAGCGGAGACTTGCATAAGCTACAAAAGGGAGAACGCTAACCTAAAGGTGGAAAGCTACGCACGCACCATAAACGTGGGAAAGGTTGTAAGGAGGGTTTATAACAAAGGTTGGGCTATAGTGGAACTGCCAGATTTTAACCCAAAGCTCTTTTTCTATCATCAGGAAGAGGGGGAGTTTAAAAGGCGACAGGAATACAAGTTTGTGAATGGTAAGATAAAGGTTTTGGAAGTGCACTACGTAAATTTAAGCGAGGAAGTGGAGAGAAAGGAAGAGAAGGAATACGATTACAAGGGTTTTGTTGACCCATACACCGCAAGTCTTTTGCTATACAGGGAAAGCTCAAAGGTGGGCAGTGGAACTATAAAGATGTTCTACGACGATAAGGAATACTGGCTACCATACGGCGTAAAGGGAAGGGAAAAGGTAAGCGTGCCCGCAGGAACCTTTACCACAAGAAAGGTGGAGGTTCATCCCAACGTGGAGACAAAGGGTCTTTTAAGACCTAAAGGCGTATGGTATATATGGGTGGATGAGGAGATGAACATACCCGTAAAGATCGAGCTAAAGTTCCAGATTGGTTCTGCGGTAGCCAAGCTTGAGAAGTTGGAGGGAAATAGAAAGCTATTTGAGGAGCTCCTAAGTGCAAAGAGGTAGAGTTTAGAAAAGTAGACTCCTTATTTTTACCAGCTCTTCAAGGCTTAGCTGTCCAGGTGCTACCGCATCACCCACGTAGGCGTAGCTGATTACAGAGCGAAACGCAAAACCTACAACCCTCGATACCTTACCATAATCGCCCATGGCTATAAGCACCTTCTCTCCAGTATCCTCTGAGGATGCGCAGAGAAGCTTTGCCACGTCTTGGTAAGAGTTGGCTTTCACGGAGACCTTTACCAAGTCCGCTCCCTTGCTCCTTGCCTCTCTGAAGATTTCTCTTATGACCCACGCAGGGGGTGTTGCCTCAAAGTTGTGGTAGGAGATTATGAGCTTTTTACCGGAGGCTTTGACCGTGTCTCTTACTACGCTTAGTAGGTCAGTAGAGGAAAGTTCCACATCCGTATAGTCGCTATAAGGTGCGCAAGCCTTGAAAATCTCAAGCCTGTTCTCTACACGGCGACCACCTTCCCTTTCACTTCTCACGGTTAGAATGGTTTTCATGCCCTCCCTTTGAACCTTCTGGATGGCTACGAGAACCGCCTCGGGGTTTGGGTTTTCAAACAGGTCTACTCTAAGCTCTGTAACATCCGCACCCTTTTCTTTACAGAAGGCAAGGTTCTTGTCAAAATCCTTGTCTGAGAGTGGAACCGCTATAAGCATGTTAGCCTCTTCTTACCCTTCCTAAAACCCTTAGAGGTAAGCCGAAGACCTGAGTAAAACTGGCGCCCGCCTTATGGTCAAAGGCATCTTTTTCAGAGTAAGTAGCCAAGTCTTCCACATACAGGCTTTTGGGAGAGCTCCTCCCTACGACGCTAACTTTTCCCTTGTAGAGCTTAAGCCTAACTTTACCCTCCACCATTTTAGCAAGGCTGAGGTTAAAGGCATCCAGCGCAGACCTTAGAGGAGAAAACCACAAACCTTCGTAAACAACCTTTGCATACTCGTGGGGAATGTGAGTAAGGAAGTAGTGGAAGGTAAACCGGTCAAGAACCAAAGACAAGAGCTCTCTGTATGCTTGGTAAAGCACCGTAGCACCCGGAGCTTCGTAAACTTCCCTACTTTTTATACCTACAAGCCTGTTTTCCACCATATCTATGCGACCTACACCATGCCTCCCTGCCACTTGGTTAAGTTCTAAAATAAGGTCGCTAAGCCTTTGAAAGTGTTTACCCTGAATGGCTACAGGCGTTCCCTCTTTAAACTCCACTTCCACGTACTCCGCCGTGTCTGGAGCTCTCTCAGGCGAGACAGTCCACTCAAAGGCATCCTCTGGAGGCTCTACCGCTGGGTCTTCCAGAGGTCCACACTCTATGGAAACACCCCACAGGTTTTTGTCTATGGAATAAGGTTTTTCCTTTGTGACTTTTACGGGTATTCGGTGCTTTAGGGCATACTCCACCTCCTCTTCCCTTGAACGGAACTCCCACTCCCTTACGGGTGCTAACACCTTGAGAGAAGGGTTAAGAGCCCACGTGGAAACTTCGAACCTCACTTGGTCGTTCCCCTTGCCGGTAGAACCATGAGCCACAAAGTCCGCACCCATCCTTTCTGCGTATTCTACTAACTTCTTAGCTATGAGAGGTCTTGAAAGGCTTGCGGTAAGAGGATACTTACCCTCATACAGAGCCAAAGCTCTGAGCGTAGGGAGACAGTATTCCTTAGCAAACTCCTCTTTTAGGTCCTCCACTATGGCCTCTACCGCACCCGACGCTTTAGCCTTCTGAGGTATTTCAGAAAGCTCTTCACCTTGACCCACATCCGCAGTGTAGGTTATGACTTCATAACCCCTGTCCGTGAGCCACCTTACTATTACAGAAGTATCAAGACCACCAGAGTAAGCAAGAATGACTTTTTTAGCCATGCAAGTATTATAGTATAAACCATAACCTCATGCAGAAAGCTCAAGGAAGTTTCTAAGACCTACAAAAACTCAAGCACCTCACAGCACTCTCACACGCACCTCTAAAAACCTCTCTCAGACTATCCATATGCTTCTCAAATCTTACAGAGCTATCTTAACTATGTGCAACGCCAACTTTTGTCTTCCTTAATGTATTTGCCCTTTTTTGCAATACGTTATGTATTATACTATAATTGTTAAATGCACGATTCTACGCAGTAATGGCTACGCAGTATTTCTGAAAAATTACTGCGGTTTAGCTATAAGCTCTTATGGAAAGGTCTTTATGGCTTTCCAATCTCTCACTAAGCGTGTTTGAAATGTTTTGTAAAACTTTACTTTTGGCATCTTGCTTACAACCAACGTTTAATAAATCCTTCGCCTCTGATTGATAAGTGGTCTATAAGGCTTTATACGTAGTTCTAGCACTTAGTGCTTTACTTCCTTGGAAAGACGTTTACCTTCTCCGCCACGTAGTAGTTGGGTTTTGAGTATGGAATTAGTTGACCTTTGAGCGGTTCTGACCTCAAAGCGGTGTAGACCTGTGCCATTTTGTTAGGCATAAAGGGTTCGAGCAGGTTTGCCATAAGGTATATGCCATCTGTGAGAGCATAAAGAACCCTTTTAAGAGCATTCTCGTCAGTTTTTGCCAAACTCCACGGTGCTTTGGAGTCTACGTATTTGTTAAGGTAGGCGGAGAACCTGAGAACTGCCTCAAGGGCGTTGTAAAAGTCCACCTCGTGCATAGCCTTTTCGTATTCCTGTATGCTTTGCTGTGCAACTTTTTCGTATTCATCGTCTTTCTCCCCAGAGACGTTATGGTCCAAATACTTTATCACCATAGCCATAACTCTACTGAAAAGGTTTCCTACTTCGTTAGACAGTTCTCCGTTAAGCCTGTTTATGAGAGCTTCCCTTCTTATGTCTCCATCTTCTCCAAAGGGCATATCCCTTAACAAAAAGTATCTGACTTCATCCAGCCCCCATTCTTTAACAAAGTCATACGGGTTTATCACGTTTCCAAGAGACTTGGACATCTTCTGACCTTCCACCTTCCACCAACCGTGAGCAAAGATGCGCTCCGGAGCCCGATAGCCTACTGATATTAAGAATGCGGGCCAATAAACCGCATGAAACCTGAGTATGTCCTTGCCTACCAAATGAAGGTTTGCGGGCCACAGTTCTGGTCTTTCGCTTATGGCGGACAGATAGTTAAAGAGAGCATCAAACCACACGTAGATGGTATGCTCTGGGTCAAAGGGCACTTGTATGCCCCATCTAACTCTACTCCTTGGTCTGGTTACAGATAGGTCTTTTAAACCTTGCATGACAAAAGAAAGGACCTCGTTTTTCCTGTATTGAGGAAGTATAAACTCTGGCATACTCTCGTAGAGCTCTAAGAGAGTTTTCTGGTATGCGGAGAGCCTGAAAAAGTAAGAGGGTTCTTTTATGTATTCGCAAGGCTTTAGGTGTATAGGGCATCTGTTGTCTTCCAAAAGCTCCCCCTCTGGCTTGAACTCCTCGCAACCCACACAATACCAGCCTTCGTATTCTCCCAAGTATATGTCTCCCCTCTCGTAGCTCTTGGTAAAAACTTCTTTGA
Organism: Aquificaceae bacterium; assembly: GCA_025057245.1. Taxonomy (GTDB): domain Bacteria; phylum Aquificota; class Aquificia; order Aquificales; family Aquificaceae; genus Pampinifervens. The sequence goes on from JANWYC010000007.1 coordinate 9,496, forward strand.
CAAACTCAGTATGCTCCTTATCCGTAGTCCTTATAAACTTGTCGTAGCTTATGTTCATAAACTCCCAGAGTTTTTTAAAGTTTTCTGAGTTTTGGTCTGCCAGTTCCTTTGGACTTAAGCCTCTCTCCTCCGCAGACTTTTGTATCTTAAGACCGTGTTCGTCAGTGCCCGTGAGGAAAAACACCTGATAGTTTTTCTTTCTGTAATACCTTGCCAGCACATCTGCGGCTATGGTTGTGTAAGCATGCCCTATGTGTGGAACGTCGTTTACATAGTATATGGGAGTAGTTACGTAAAACTTCATGGCTTTTATAGTATATAACACAGGCTAATCCTAACGCTTTATTATGCCACTTATCAGCTTAAAGAGCGTCCCTTCGCCCACGTTTACGCCCTCGTCCTTTAACTCCCTTGCCAACTTTTCTAAAAGGCTTCTTACGCTCGAGCTAATGTTTTTGGGAACTTCAATGCGGAAGGTTATAACCAAGTTGCCAGCCCCAGAAGAGGCAGGAAAGCCTTTCCCTATTATGGTCTTGGTAGAACCGCACTCCGTGCCAGGCTGGACAAAAACTTCAAGCTCTTCACCGTCAAGAGCTCTCACTTTGGTAGTTCCACCAAGAACCGCCATGGGAAAGGATATGAACTTTTCCATGTGAAGGTCCTTTCCCACTTTTTTAAACACTTGATGTGGTTTTATGTCCACTCTCAAATACAGGTCTCCCGGTTCTCCACCTCTTTCGCCAGAGTGTCCAAAACCAGAGACCTTAAGCACGTCGCCCTCTTCTGAACCCGGTGGTATGCGTACCCTAACCACGCTCCTTTTTGCCACCCTACCCCTACCACCACATACGGAGCATAGGTTTTTTATGATGTAGCCTCTACCTTTACAAACGGAGCAGGGTCTTGGAAAGTTAAACATACCACTTACCCTTCTACCAGAGCCTCCGCAGGCATGACATACTTCCTTCTGGAGCTCTCCTGCGTAACCTTTGCCCTCACAGTTGGGACAGTCCACCCATCTGTCATACTCTATGTCCTTCTCCGTGCCAAAGCCAGCTTCCTCAAGGGTTAGCTCTATTTTCAGTCTTATGTCCTGACCTCTCTTAGGCTTTGGAGCTCCCCTTATGCCTTGCCATACGCTCTCAAGAAAGTCTTGTATGTATTCCATAAAGTCTCTGTATCCTTTCTCATCGCCACTGTGAAGAATTCTGTCGTATTCCCGCCTTTTTTCGTCGTCAGAGAGTATGTGATAGGCTTCGTTTATGTCTCTAAAGCGCTCCTTTGCTTCTGGGTCTGGGTTTAAGTCTGGATGCCACTCTTTAGCAAGCCTTCTGTAAGCCTTCTTGATATCTTCCTTGCTCGCCTTCCTGTCCACACCGAGTATTCTGTAGTAGTCTTTTATGGGCATAACCTTCGTTAATTATAGCTCTAAGCACTGGTGTATTACAGTAGAACTTTTTACGGGAAAGCCCGCAGTGTTTTACAATTTTTGTATGCAAAAGCCTTGGGAAGGTCGCTTTAAAGAAAAGACGGAAGGCTTCGTGGAAAGGTTTACCCAGTCTGTAAGTTTTGACAAAGGCCTTGCACTTTGGGATATAAGGCAAAGCATAGCCCACGTAAAGACGCTTTTAAAAGCCGGCATCCTCTCAGAGGAAGAAGCGGAGAAGCTAATTCAGGGACTGAGTTCTATAGAGAGAGAGGTCTCTGAGGGTAGGTTTGCCTTTAGGCAGGAGCTGGAAGACGTTCACATGAACGTAGAGTTTCGGCTGACGGAGAAAGTGGGAGATGTGGGAGGAAAACTTCACACCGCAAGAAGTAGGAACGACCAAATAGCTACCGATGAAAGGCTATACATCAAGGACAACATACTATACATGTGTGGTCTTCTAAAAGAGCTAAGAAAAACTCTCGTCCGCCTTGCGGAGAAAAGCGTAGAAGTAATAGCACCTTCTTACACTCACTTGCAAAGGGCTCAACCCATTAGACTGGCTCATTACTTTTTGGCGTATAGAGAGGCTTTTCTAAGTGATGAAAAGAGGTTTATGGATGCCTTTAGGTCTGCGGATGCTTTACCTTTAGGCTCTGGAGCGGTAGCGGGTGTGGACTTTCCATTAGACCGGTTTTACACCGCTGAGCTCTTAGGCTTTAACCGAGTTTGCAGAAACTCCATGATTGCTACCGCAGACAGAGACTTTATCCTTGACGCACTCTACGCCTGTGCGGTGTGTGGAATGCACCTGTCTCGTTTAGCGGAGGACTTAATACTTTGGTCTACTGAAGAGTTTGGATTTGTGGACCTTCCAGACAGGCTTTGCACCGGAAGCTCCATAATGCCACAGAAGAAGAACCCTGACGTTCTTGAGCTGATAAGGGGCAAGACTGGAAGGCTTTACGGAAACCTTATGAGCCTACTTACCACCTTAAAGGCTCTACCCATGTCTTACGACAGAGACCTACAAGAGGACAAAGAGCCTTTGTTTGACAGTTTAAAAACTCTCGCAGACTGTCTTGAGGGCGCAAGGTTAGTCCTTGAGGGTATGAACTTGAGGGCTAATAAGATGAAAAGCTTTAGCGGTGGCTTTACACTTATGACAGACCTCGCCAACTACTTGGTGTTAAAGGGTCTTCCCTTCCGTCAGGCACACCACGTAGTGGGTTCTATAACCGCTTATCTTTTGGAAAAGGGCAAAAAGCCAGAAGAGCTCACCATGGAAGAGCTGAGAAACTTCTCAGACCTTTTTGAGAAGGACGCTCTGAGCCTTCTTGACGCCTTTACCTCCGCAGACAGAAAAGTCGCTTACGGAGGAACATCAAAGGAGGACATACTCGAAAGAATACATGTGGCAAAAAGGGAGGAAGGTTTGATATGAAAGTGATTCTAAGTTTTTTAGCACTAATAGTGGTAGCTGGTTTAGGAGGTATGATAGTCTTTCTTAACCAGCAAAAAGTCTCTTTAGTCCTTACGCCTCCGTTTAGAGGTATCTACTACACGCTTCCCGAGATGCCCTTCGGGTTGGTTGTGGTTCTCGCCCTTCTCACGGGTATACTTATAGGTTACATACTTTCCCTGTTAAGCAAGCTACTCAGGTAGGATTGGAGGTTCTCTCGCTACGAATACACAAAATAGTTCAAAACACTATATTTAATATAAGGATGGCTATAGAGTATCAACCGCTTTACATAATGGCAAGTGGTATGCTTCTACAACAGAGAAAGCTTGACACAATAACCAACAACCTTGCCAACTTAGACACGCCCTCCTTTAAAAAAGACCTTATGCTGGTAGCGGTGTGGGAAATACCCTTAGGTCAAAGGGTTCAAAACACAGACCCACAGAACCCTACTAATAACTTTGTCTACCCTATGGTGGAAAGGATACACACAGACCTTTCGCAGGGTGCTATAAGACAGACGGGTAATCCCTTGGATGTGGCCATAGAGGGTGCTGGCTTTTTTGCGGTAAGGAGAGAGGACCAAGTGCTTTATACCAGAAAGGGTAACTTCAGGCTTGACGCAGAGGGTTTTTTAGTAAATGAACTGGGCTACAGGGTGCTTGACCAAAACCTTAACGAGATAAGGTTAACCGATGAGCCTACCTTTGGAAGGGATGGCTCTGTGTTCGTAGGGGGAGCGCAGGTGGCTACCCTTGGTGTCTTTGAACTTCAAAACCCACAAAAGGCGGGTAGGGACCTCTTTACCGGACAACCTCAGCAAGCTCAGAACTTTAGAATTATGCAAGGTTTCTTAGAGCTTTCCAACGTGAACCCAGTTCTTGAGATGGCTCATCTTATACAAACGCAGAGAGCTCACGAGATTTACTCTAACCTCATAAGGTCTTTGGATGCACTCCAAGAGAGGTTTAACCAAAGCTTTTAAAAAAGGCTTTTCTGTGCGGTAGTGCCTGCTATGCTATCAAGCTCTTTTAAAAGGCTCTTCATCTGGAGCTCTTCAAACCTCTTCCTGAGGGCTTCCACGTTTGGGCTGTTTAGCCTAAGGTCCTTTTCCACAAAATCAAGACCTTCTACGGGATGAAGCTTTAAAAGCTCAAGAGCAAGCTGTAGGCTTTCTCTGTTAGCCTCTGGGAATAAGTAGGAGAAGTCTTCCCAGTTTTTTAGTATATTCTCGACGCAGTGGTATTTTTCAAGTATTTTTAAACAGGTTTTGGGTCCAACGCCTTTTACTCCTTCTATGTTGTCCACCTTGTCCCCCGTTAAGGCTAAATAGTCTACTAAACGTTCTGGTTCAACGCCAAACTTTTCTTTTACCTTTTTCCTGTCAAAAACCTCACCGCTTATGGGGTTTATTACCACAAGCCTATCGCTTACCAATTGCAGAATGTCTTTGTCTGGTGAGTAAACCTTTACAGAGAAGCCTTTCTCAAGAGCTTTCTGGCTTAGCGTGGCTATTATGTCATCCGCCTCGTAACCTTCCACCTCGTATCTTTTTATACCCATAAGGTCAACGAGCTCTTTTATGACTGGTATTTGAACTTTGAGGGTGTCTGGCATGGGTGGCCTTCCTGCCTTGTATTCTTTGTAAAGGCTTTCCCTTTTTGTAGGCGCTGGCAGGTCAAAGGCTATGGCAAAGTAAACTGGCTTTTCCTTCTTTAGCAGAGCAAAAACCGCTTTCATAAAGCCGTATATACCATTGGTGGGGAAGCCATCTGACGTGGAAAGGGGAGGAAGGGCAAAAAAGCTTCTGTAGAGAAAGGCAGAGCCGTCAAGAAGATACAGCACCTTCATGCATAACCTTCCTGTAATAACCTTTTATAGCCTCAACCAAACTCCTCGTAGCCTTCTCCACGTCCTCAAAACCCAGTATGGCTGAGACAACCGCCACGCCCTTTGCACCCGCCTGCATAACTTCCTGAACCCTGTAGTGAGTTATGCCACCTATGGCAACGATGGGCTTTGATGTGAGCTTAACCGCCTGACGCAACCCCTCCAGACCCACCAGCTTGTAGTTTTTCTTAGTAGTAGTCTCGTATACAGAGCCAAAGCCTATGTAGTCTATGGGCAGATGCTCTACCTCTCTGAGTTTCTCCACGGAGTTAACCGAGTATCCTATGTAAATTCTGTCTCCTACCAACTTTCTTACCACGTCAGGTGGAATGTCTTGTTGACCCACATGCACGCCGTCCGCCTCCACCGCAAGGGCAAGGTCTACCCTATCGTTAACCACCAACTCCACACCGTGAGCTTTTGTGAGATCTCTCAAAACCAATAGCTCCTCATACATCTGCCTTGCAGGCTTGTTCTTAAAACGGTATTGAAGGGCGGTTATGCCACCTTTTATGGCAGACTCCACCGTGGATATCAAGTCTCTGTCTTGAAAATACTGGTCGTCCATAACCAAATACAGGGTAAGGTTAGGTTTTCTCATGTTTTGCATCCTCCAGTAGCTAATTATAGTGGAAGATAGGCTAAATAAGAAATTAGCTTCGCCTCTTTGGTTTGGAGCTTTGCTCGTCTAACAAACTTTTTAAGGTCTTGGAAACTAATCATTCACTCTATTGACAATTTTAGGCTTTTCTTGTAATCTATCCTAAGATGTTCAGGGCGATTGAAGTTTTTACAAACTTGACTGAAAGGAAGAAGGCAACCATAAAGGAAGTTTTAACTTCCTACAGGAAAACCGCAAAGAAAATCGCAAGTTATCAGTGGAAGCTATTTTTTCCAAACAGGTGCTTTCAACAGAAAGGCTAACGTAAAGCACGTTCAATCAGACCTATCAGAAAGATACAAATACACCGTTCAGTATCACGCAGTAGTGCCATTCTTGGAAAGCTTTATTTCTAACGTGCAAAACAGATTTAAAGAGATAGTTCTCAACTCTTCCTTACCAGAGAAGACAAAGAGAGTGCTTTTGTATCTTAACTCAAGAAGAGAATGGCTTTGGATAAGAAGTGAAAAAGCTTTGTGGATTGAAAGGAATACAAAGCATGAATACGAGATAACGCAAGAAGAAAGATTGCTGGCTAAGAAGATATTCAAGCACATTTTAAAAAGCTGGAGAAAACCAAGTTTTAAAAAGGTAAGCCTTCCACTTGATAGCAAGTGTGGGCTTTTGGAAAGTCTGAAGAAAGCCAAGCACTTTGACTACTGGATAAGGCTCTCTACGAAAGAGAAGGGAAAGCCTGTCTATCTGCCTGTGAAACTTCATGGATACTTCCACTCAAAAGACGGAGAACTCACTGGACTAATTCAGGTATCAGAAGACGGCAGAATAAGGCTTGTGAAAGAAGTAGAGAGGAAAGAAGTAGAGAGGAAAAGCCTTGAACTTTCAGGAGAAGTAGCTCTGGACTTTGGCATGGATTATCTTTTCGCTACAGACAGAGGCGACCTACTCGGAAGAAGCTTTTACCAAACAGTCAGAAAATACGCCCAGAAAATAGATAAACTACAAAGAAACCTACAAAGACAGCAGATAAAGCCATTTCAAAGCAAAAGGTA
>JANWYC010000080.1 GCA_025057245.1 Aquificaceae bacterium
TGTTTAGCTCCTCTTCTGGGCCTTTGAAGATTATATCCGTTAAATTGTATCTGAGAGCTGTCTCCGCACTGTGGAAAACGTCCGCCGACTCGGGAAACTCTTTGTAAAAGTCGTAGCCCATTCCCACATACTGGGAACCCTGCCCTGGAAACACATAAGCTAACTTACCCATGGTGTTCTATTTTACAGAACTTTTACACAATTTGGCTTCCCTTTCGTCATACCCTTAATTACGGTATCGTTTTTGCTATTACGAGTTGCAGTAAGACTTCTCGCTTAAAGTGTGATAATATAACACTCAATCCCTGAGTATGAGTATATACTCTCCTTCCTTTTGCATTTGCATGTATTCTCTGGCAAACTTCTCTTTAAAGTGCTCTGGATGCTCTTTTACCAACTCCAACAGCTGTTCCTTTTTGTGGTTCTCTTCCTTCTGATGATTTACCTGTAACTGTATGTGATGAGATGCCTTTTTTAACTCAAACACTTTGAAAATACTGTATTGACTCAGAAATATGTTGTAGCATGTGTAAATAAACAGTAAGAAGGCAAAAAACTTTATAAGCGTATCAGGCTTTAAACCTGAGGAATTCTTCTTTACCACCAAACTCCGCTTCATGGTTTAGTTCCTCCTCTATTCTTAGGAGCTCGTTGTATTTTGCGACCCTGTCGGTTCTTGAGGCTGAGCCAGTTTTTATCTGCCCTGCGTTAGCGCCCACCGCAAGATGGGATATAAAGGTATCCTCCGTCTCACCAGACCTGTGGGATACGATTACTCCATACCCAGCTCTCTGTGCCATCGCCACCGTCTGAAGGGTTTCTGTAAGCGTTCCTATTTGGTTAAGTTTTATCAGTATGGCATTGGCAAGACCTTCCTTTATGCCTTTTTCCAATATGCGTGGGTTTGTCACAAAAAGGTCATCACCCACCAGCTGAACCTTTGAACCTAATTCCTTCGTTATCATCGCCCAGCCCTCCACATCATCCTCCGCCATAGGGTCTTCTATGGATACTATCGGATATTTCTCCAAAAGTTTAGAGTAGAATTCACAGAGCTCCTCAGAGTTAAGCCTTTTACCCTCTATGTGATAAAGCTCGTCTTCGTAGTAAAACTCGGAGGATGCACAGTCCAGAGCCAGAAGCACATCTTCACCGGGTCTGTAGCCTGCCTTTTCTATGGATAGCATTAGCATATCAAGAGCTTTATCCGTGCTTTCTATATTGGGAGCAAAACCGCCCTCGTCACCTACGTTGGTAGAATATCCTCTCTCCTTGAGGATTGCCTTTAAGGTATGAAAAACCTCCACGCCTATTCTGAGAGCTTCAGAGAAACTCCCGCCCCCTACGGGCAATATCATAAACTCTTGTATATCCAACGGATTGTCCGCATGCACCCCTCCGTTTATCACGTTCATAAGCGGGACAGGGAGCCTCTTAGCCCTTATACCACCTATGTATTTGAAAAGGCTTACACCAAGTTCCTTAGCCATAGCCCGTGCTACCGCCATACTAGTGCCAAGTATGGCGTTGGCACCAAGCTTACTCTTGTTAGGTGTTCCGTCCAGTTCTATAAGCACTTTGTCTATTAGATGTTGCTCTCCTGCCTCGAGCCCCACTATCTCCTTTGCTATAAACGAGTTTACGTTATCCACCGCCTTAAGAACACCTTTACCCAGGTATCTTTTTGGGTCGTGGTCTCTCAGCTCTAAGGCTTCTTTCTCGCCAGTGGACGCACCGCTAGGCACTATGGCTCTACCTACCGCACCCGATGCAAGCTCTACCTCCACTTCTACTGTAGGATTTCCTCTGGAATCTAAAACCTCTCTCGCCTTAATTTTTGTTATAGCTGACATGGTAGACAAGATTATATTACAGAACACAACATCCCGCAAGAAAATCTCTGCGTCTGATGTTTAACTGTCTAATAAAACCTTTGTCTTTGACAAAGGGACTGAGCTACGTTTTTAGAGGTTCAGAAATTTTGATACTCTCTCCGCCACTTGGTAAGAGGCTCTTATACAATCCGCCACGGAGATACCGTATAGGTAGTTGCCAGAGAGGAAAAGTCCGGGGTTTTCATTTTCAAGAGTTCTAGCAAGGTCTAAATACTTACCGTATCCCAGCGTGTATTGAGGTATAGCCTTTTTCCATCTTGTAAGGTTTAAAAACTCCACCTTTTGGATGCTTAGTATTTCTCTCAGCTCCCTTTCCACGATGGAAAATATTTGCTCGTCTTCGTATTCCACAGCGTGCGTATCTGTTGCACCGCCTATGTATATGGTAAGTAACTGTTTACCCTCTGGAGACCTACCCTTAAACAGCTGGGAGGAGAAGAGAACGCCCAGCATAGTTTTGCCTTCCACCCTTGGCACTAAAAAGCCGAAGCCAGGTGGAACAGAGCCATCATCCACAACTGCGTGAACCACCACTATGGGTGCATAGTAAATCTTGTCAAAGGTTTCTGAGGCACTCCAAGAGAGCTCCCTCATGAGGTAGCTTGCGGAGGTAGCAGGTGCGGATATGACCACGCTTTTAGCCTCGTATTTACCCTTCTTAGCGTCCACAACGAACCTTCCATCCTTGCGCCTTATCCTTAAAACCACGTTTTCTGTGTCCACCTTTAACCTTGAACTCAAGTGTTTTATGAGACTATGGTTTCCACCCTTAAAAGATATAAGCCTGCCCTTTGGACCGAGAGCCTTTAGCTTAATAGCACCCTTTATAAGGCTTCCAAACCTTCTCTCCAGCTCGTAAACCCTTTTGACCGCATACTTTACAGAAAGCATCTCTGGGTCGCCTGCGTAAACGCCAGATAGGAAAGGCGCCACTATGTAGTTGAGAAACTCATCACCAAGACGCCTTCTTACAAACTCCGCAACACTCTCTTCACTTTTTACGGAGGGTGGAATAAAGGGTTCTTTCAAAACTCTCAGCTTACTACTGAAAGATAACAGAGGTGATAAAAAAAAGCTAATGGGTGATAGAGGCAACGGAACGAGTTTCCCTTTTTTGTATATATACCTTATCTTTGAAGTCTCGCTGGCGTATTCTGGCTCTATGCCTGCATCTTTGAGAAAGTTCTCCACTTCTTGGTCTGCTAATATGGTCTGAGGTCCCAGCTCCAGTATATAGCCGTCCTTTTCAAGAGTTTGGATGTTCCCTCCTGCTACCTCTTCCTTTTCAAGAATGAGAACATTGTAGCCCTTCTTTGAAAGATGCCATGCTACCGACAGCCCGGATATGCCCGAGCCTACCACTATTACGTCTGTCATGTTTTGTAGGGAATGCCCTTAAGTGGTGAGGAAGGCACTGCATAGGTTCTCTTTGGCATCCTACCCGCAAGGTAAGAAAGCCTTCCCGCTATAACCGCATACTTCATAGCCACAGCCATACTTATGGGGTCTTTAGCCTCAGCAAGGGCGGTGTTGGTTAGTATGGCGTCCACACCAAGCTCCATAACCGGGGGTATGTCTGCAGCACTTCCTATACCCGCATCCACTATGACCGGAACGGAGACTGCCTCTTTTATGAAGATAAGGTTGTATGGATTTTGCATACCAAGACCTGAGCCTATGGGTGCTGCTAAAGGCATAACAGCTGCGCAGCCTGCGTCTTCAAACTTTTTAGCATAAACTGGGTCATCAAAAACGTAGGGAAGAACTACAAAGCCTTCTTTTACCAAAAACTTGCAAGCCTTTAGCGTCTCTTCCATGTCCGGCAGTAGTGTCTTTTGGTCTCCTATTACTTCCAGTTTTATCCAGTTTATGCCCGTGGCTTCCCTTGCCAGCATGGCGGTCTTTATGGCTTCCTCCGCAGTGTAGCATCCAGCGGTGTTGGGAAGTATCTGATACTTGTTGGGGTCTATGTAGTCCAGCAAGTTCTCCTTGTCCCTATCTGTGATGTTAACCCTGCGCACCGCCACCGTTATCATCTCCGCACCAGAGGCTTCGAGAACTTCCTTGTTTTCCTGAAAGCTCTTAAACTTACCAGAGCCTATGATTAGCCTTGAGCGAAACCGCCTACCCGCTATCTCAAGGTAGTCATCTTCAAGAAGCCTTTCGTAGTCAAGCATTATCCACCTCCTACAATTTTAACTATTTCCACTCTATCACCCTCTTTCAGCCGATATTCTTCATACTTGTTTCTTGAGACTATCTCCTCGTTCACAGAAACCGCAAACCCGAAAGGTCTTACGGAGATGCCCATTTTATCGAGAAGCTCTTTTATGCTTATTCCATCCTCAGTATCAAACTCTTTACCGTTAACAATCAGTCTCATGCTACAGACCTTATAAAATATATGTTATTACAAACTTAACCACAACATAATTCCTATTCACGTAGTCATTTAGACTACTAAACTACGAGAACAAGTCTTGTAGGTAGATGAATTGTAGATTCCTTTACGAACCGCCTGAACTTGTCTAATATATAATCGTCTAATGGACATCTCATGCAAGAGTTCCGTAAATCTTCAGAAAGATGGGCTCAAGCTCCAAATGTTTGAATATCAGACATCAAGAAGTAATTCTGGACAAAACTTTTAGCATCTAAAATTTAAGTGCAAAGCTCTACGGTAAACGGTAATAGCTCTGCAGTCTTTCTAAAAATTACCGCAGTGTAGCTGTGAGCTTTTAGTGGAATGCTATGCTAATATGTGAAGGATGGAGTAAATATCTATGCTCAAGTATAATCTTTAGAAGGAGTTTACCGACAAGGTAGTAAGCGTGATGTTAGGCATGAACGGTTGGAAAAGAACTTACTGGGCAGGGCATGTAAACAAGATGCAGTTAAAAAGACCTGTGTGCTTACAGAGTATGGCTAAACTGAGTAAGTATTTGCCTAAAGTGGGGATGGGCGAGACTATATGTATTGACAGAGGATAGTATGCGACAAGGAAATATACCTAAGGTGGTGGTGCTCTTCAGCGGTGGGGTGGAAAGCACCTGCTTGCTCTACATGTACCTGCAAAAGGGTTGGCTGGTCTATCCTCTCTACGTAAAGTCAGGCTACCCTTGGGAAGGTCTTGAGCTGGAGAATGCTAAAAGGTTGTGGCAATACACGAAGAAAATTCACAAAAACCTTATGCCTTTAAGGACTATAAACCTCTTAAACCCAGAACCGCTAAACCGCAGAAGACACGACAAGGACCTCTACATGCCTCTTAGAAATCTCAACCTTGTCACCTCCGCCAGCATATACGCAAGCACAAAGAGTATCAAGCGGGTGGCAATAGGTAGTCTTGACATGTATCCTTTTCCTGACAACAACGCTGAATACATGGAAGACCTAAGAAGACTTGTAGGCATGGAACTACTAACACCCTTTATGGGTATGCACAAAGAGGAAGTGGTAAAACGCTTTGCAAATCATGTGCCTTTAAATAAGACCCTTTCATGCATTCTCCCGCGCAAGCAGGGTGGCAGGATAGTTGCTTGCGGTCGCTGTGAAAAGTGCAAAGAAAGAGAAGATGCCATACAAAGCCTTCTTTCCTATGAGGTTATTGGTTCAATGAAATAACCGCTCTTAGACAAATATTAAACATTTA
>JANWYC010000081.1 GCA_025057245.1 Aquificaceae bacterium
TGGCTGGGAGTCGGACGCTTACCACATAATACCTCCAGTGCATACGGACGTGGTCATAGACTACGGAGAGGCTGAGGGTAAGCCTAAGAAGGAGGTGGAAAAGGTAGAAGGCGTAAGCTACAACGAGCTTGCCAACTTCATAAGATACTTGGGCGGTCTGGAGTTGGAGGAGCTTAACTACATGGAGCTGGTCTACGACAAGGTAGAACCAGAAGTGCAGGAAATTTTGGACCAAATAATAAGAACTCAGAGAAGGATATTGGGTAAGCTCTTTGGCGTTTTCTACACCGTTGACCCACTCATGGCTGAGGCTATACTAACTATAAGACCAGAGAGGTTTGAGTTTCTTCAGTCCCTTGCGGTGAGAGAGACGGTCAGAGACAAGACCTTTAGCCTTTACTCCAACTTAGCGGCGTGGAACATAGTAAAGGATAGGATAACCTCCAGATTTCCCTTCGTCAGGCACGAGGAGATAGAGGAGTTCAAGGGCAGGCGAGAGGAGTTTGTAAAGTTTCTGGTGGAGAAGTCTGGCGAGTCAAGGGAGGCTGTAGAAAGAGGGCTTGAAAATTGCGGATGGCTAAAAAGCGAAGAGATGCCACCCTTCCTCAGACAGATAGGACCATAGCGGTGTTAAAATCTTATCCATGTTAGAGTCTCTCGTAAGGAAGAATAACACGAAGATAATCTTGGTAGTTCTTGACGGCGTAGGTGGTCTTCCCGTAAAGGAAGGGAAGACGGAGCTGGAGCTGGCAAAGACGCCTAACCTTGATGCTTTAGCAAAGGTCTCCGCCTTAGGTCTGCACCTTCCAGTGGACTACGGCATAACGCCGGGAAGCGGTCCGGGACACTTGGGCATATTTGGCTACGACCCAGTAAAGCATCAGATAGGGAGGGGTATATTGGAAGCTCTCGGGCTTGGTTTAGAGGTCAAAGATACGGACATAGCCATAAGAGGTAACTATGCCACAGCAGAGCGGTCAGAGGGTAGGCTCGTTATAAAGGACAGGAGGGCAGGGAGGATACCTACGGAGGAGAACAGAAGGATAACATCCAAGCTCTCGCAGGCTATAGGCGAGATAGACGGCGTAAAGGTCTTTTTCTCCGCTGGTATGGAACACAGAGTGGCTCTACTCTTAAGGTTTCCCGAAGAGCTCCCAGAGGGTAGCGACAGAATAAAAGACACAGACCCTCAAAAGGAAGGACTTGAACCCATAGTGCCAAAGGGTGAGAACGAACACTCCGAAAGGGTTGCTCACGTGGTAAGAGAGCTTTTGCAAAGGGTGGAAGGGGTTCTGTCTGACGAGCCTAAGGCAAACTACCTTCTTCTTAGAGGCTTTTCTCAAAAGCCAAAGATGGAGAGCTTTGAAGAGAGGTTTGGTTTAAGAGCCTGCGCCGTGGCTGTCTATCCCATGTACAAAGGGCTTGCAAGCCTTGTGGGTATGGACCTTATAGACTTTGAAGGTCAATCCATATACGACCAGATAACCGCTTTGAGGGATGTGTGGCAAGACTACGACTTTTTCTTTCTACATGTGAAGAAAACAGACTCTTACGGTGAAGACGGAGACTACAAAGGTAAAGTTAAGATCATAGAGGAGTTTGACGAGCATCTGCCAGAGCTCTTGGAGCTAAAGCCAGACGTTCTGGTGATAACTGGTGACCACTCTACGCCCTCCGTGCTAAAGGGTCATTCTTGGCATCCTGTGCCAGTGCTTCTGCACTCGCCCTACGTGCTTGGTGGCACTTCTCAAAGGTTTACCGAGAGGGAGTGTCTTAAGGGTGAGCTGGGTATATTCCCTGCGCAAAAGCTCATAAACTTGATGCTTGCTCACTCTCTTAGGCTTGCTAAGTTTGGTGCTTGAGCTAAATTTCCTTCTATGAAAACGCAAACAGAGCTCTACGATAAGATTCTTGAAGGAGAAAGACTAACTCCAGAGGAAGCCCTAAACCTTTTTGAGGAAGACTTGACCATCCTTGGCTACCTTGCCAACGAAGTAAGAAAAAGACTGCACCCTGAGAACATAGTTACCTTTGTTATAGACAGGAACGTAAACTACACCAACGTGTGCGTGGCGGGTTGTAAGTTCTGTGCTTTTCAAAGAAAGGTGGGCTCGTCAGAAGGCTACACGCTTAGCAAAGAGGAAGTGCTTAGAAAGGTGGAAGAGCTCCTAAGCTGGGGTGGCACTACCCTTTTAATGCAGGGAGGTTTGAACCCAGACCTACCTCTTAGCTACTACATAGACCTTATAAGCTCAATAAAGGAAAAGTTCCCTACGGTTCAGGTGCATTCCTTCTCCGCACCCGAAGTGGTATACCTTTCAAAGATAGAGAGGCTAAGCGTAAAGGAAGTTCTCCAGAGGCTAAAGTCTGCAGGTCTTGACTCTTTGCCCGGAGGTGGTGCGGAGATACTTTCAAAAGAGGTGCGAAGTTTTCTCAGTCCGGGTAAGTGCGGTGTGGAAGAGTGGGAGCTGGTTCACAGAACCGCTCACGAGCTGGGTATGACCTCCACCGCTACTATGATGTTCGGGCATGTGGAAAAGCCAAAGCATATAGTGGAACACTTAGAAAGAGTGCGACGCATACAAGACCAAACGGGAGGCTTTACCGCCTTTATACCTTGGACTTTTAAGAAGGGAAACACGCAACTGGATATGGTGGAAGAGGCTTCGTCCACCTACTACCTTAAAGTGCTTGCCATCTCAAGGCTATACTTGGACAACTTTAGAAACCTTCAGAGCTCCCACGTAACTCAAACCATGCAGGTGGGTGTTTTGGGTCTTCACTTTGGTGCCAACGACCTTGGTAGCGTTATGATAGAGGAGAACGTCATATCCTCCACTTCTTACAAGGTAAAAATTCCTAAGGTGGAAGACATGGTAGAAGCCATAAAGTCCGCCGGCTTTAAACCCGCTCAGAGAGATACCTACTACAGAATAGTTAGGCTTTTTGACTGAGCGAGGAGGCGTAGTTTTGTTTAAAACTGACAGAGGCAAGGCAAAACATCCTGCTCAAAGCTCATAGTTGATTTAGGTCATCTACGGGTGTTAAAAACATCTGTTAAAATCTTCAAAGTAAAACTCAACGAGAGGAGGTGTTAATATGGCTCAGTTTGTTAATCTTAAAGGCAATCCAGTGGCTCTTTGCGGACCTACTCTTAAAGTAGGTGATGATGCTCCTGTGGCTCATGTAGTTACAAAGGACCTTCAGGAAATAGTCATAGGAGGCTCAGCGGGTAAGCTTCAGATTATAATCACCGTTCCATCCTTAGACACTCCCGTCTGTGAAACGGAGACTAAAAAGTTTAACGAGCTTATGGCTGGAATGGAAGGCGTGGCAGTCTGCGTCATATCCATGGACTTACCCTTTGCCCAGAAAAGGTTCTGTGAGAGCTTTAACATAGGAAACGTAACCGTAGCTTCAGACTTTAGATACAGAGACATGGAAAAATATGGCGTTCTCATCTCCGAGGGTGCTCTAAAAGGCATATTAGCAAGAGCGGTGTTCGTAGTGGACAAGCAGGGCAAAATTGCCTACATCCAGATAGTGCCAGAGATAACTCAAGAGCCTAACTATGAGGAGGTGGTAGCCAAGGTAAAAGAACTGCTGTAAAACCTTGCGATAAAACATTCATACCGCGGGTGGGTTAGGGGGTTGGGTATGTTAAAATAGAAGTGAGGAGGTTATGTCATGGAAATGGGAAGGCTCTACTCAAAAAGGCTTAACGCAGGTAGAAGGACTTACTTTTTTGATGTAAAAAAAGGCAGAGACGGAACAAGTTATCTGGTAATAACAGAGCAGAGGGATGACATGCGCAACCGCCTCATGGTTTTTGAAGACAGAGTGGATGAATTTGTGTCCGCCTTGCAGGAAGTGATAAGCAAGATGAAGTGAGCGCAAGGAGGTTGACGCCGTGAAAACTCCGCTTGCTCTACTTCTACCTATTGCAGGTGTTATGGGGGCTGAGTGTCAGGGTGCAATAAGCATAGAACAGGCTATAAACAGTGCTAAACAGTATGTGGGAGTGGTGCATTCAACACAGCTTTCTCAGAATAAGAAAACAGGTGAATGTTATTACAGAATAAGAGGTTCGGAGGGAACTGCGGTAGTTGACGCAAAGGACGGAAAATTGCTGAGGTTCCACAGAAAAAAATAGCCTTCATTCAGCCAATTAACAAGGAAGGGCTAAGCCTTGAGCATTCTCGTGGTGAGTATGACTGGCATTACTTATCATCATTAACATAGCCTTAAAAACCTGCAGTAGTTTCTCGCCTCTAACTTGTAAGTGCTTTGCGAACTTCTATAAAGTTAGACTCAAACCCCGAAGTAGCGAGACTCACTTAGGCTCTTCTCCGCTTCTTGAACCGTTGCGTTCTTTTCATACAGCCTCGTTAGATTTTCGCTCCTTCTGGTAATCCAGTTGCTTCTGTATAGATGTATTTCTCTGTGAACCTGCACGCCTTCTCCACTTACGACCCTCGGGCTTTTGTTTGCCTCCGGTAAGTGCTCCACAAGAGCTCTGAGAAAATCCGTATGGTTGAAAGATTTGGGAAGAAACCTTCTGCCTTTGACTTCTCCCATAAGGGTGGAGTATGTGCCGTCCGTCTCGCCCATAAGGTCCATAGGAATCTTTATCTGCGCATACTGAGACAGTCCGTCCTCAAAGGGTGAGAATACAACAAGATAGTCAAGGTCCTTAACCAAGTTTTCCACGCTTCCAAGGTCCATGTAGTCTAAAAGGTCTTCACCGAAGACTAACACGTTTTTAACACTACGCAGGGCTTCTGGCAGGTAAGAAAACCAGCCTATGGGTATGTGTTTTAATAGTCCAAGAAAGTTGCCATCGTGCAACAGAAGTAGCTTAAAGTTTTTGTTCTCGCAAAGCTCTCTCAAATATGCACCCCATTCCTCCGCATCCTTTACCTGCATACCAACTGCGTTGAAAATTATCAAACCTCTACCTTCAAGTTTTGAAAGCTCCTCCTTCTGCATGCTCACAGGATTAAGCTTTTTATCCCTTTGACTATCACCTATCGCATAAACCTTACCCCTTATGTAGTAAGACAGAACTGGAGCGGTAGAAGTTATGTCCTTACCTATAAGCACGTAAAAGTCCGCATCTCCTATGTCTTTAAGGCTTAAAGGCTTGTATTCCCCAAAACCTTTTAGGAAAGGAATTAGGTCAAAGCATATGGGAGAGCTCAGAAGCACGCCCGTTCTGCTTGCTATTTCTCTTAGCAGTGCGTAGTCTTCATCCGTCATGTAAGAAGAGAGAACCATCAGCGTCTCGTCCCCTTTGCTCCTAAGCAGGTTGGCAACATAGTTAACCGCGTTGCCTTTGGTCTCTTCCCTTCCAAAGAGTCTTGGAGCTCTTAACCTGTAATTGTTAAGCACATCATAACCGAAGAAGGCTTTGGCACATATGTTAAGTTCATCTGTAGGCTTTGTTCTATAGACCTTTTCCATT
>JANWYC010000082.1 GCA_025057245.1 Aquificaceae bacterium
GAGCTCCACAAAAGCAAGCTTGGTCTCCGCACTTTTTCTGAAGGAGTTTATAACAAGGTCTAACATACTTTGTTCCTCCTCGTGAAATTATAGTATAAATAGACACAGTCCACGGCGTCTAATATACAACTATTTAATATCCGAACAGTCAAACGTCTTTTAGAAGTTATCCTAAGCTACTTGCAACAATAAGAAATTTTTTTACCTGTCAATCAGAAAAACTAAAACTAAAAAAAGCTGGTTAAAAGTCTCTCCGCTGAAAGTTCATAGCAACACAGCAGTGATTTTCGAATAATGTTTAGCGTGGAATTTAAGATGAAACGACCTCTCTAAGACACTCCATCATCAGCTCTGTTGGTGGGCTTCCTACGTCAACAACGGGTTCTACAGATATAAGACCTTCCTTTTTAAGGTTTATGTATAAAAGTCTGTAAACTTGCTTTAAGCCCTCCGTAAAGCTTAAACCTTCTGTGAAAACGTAAAGCTCAAGGTCTTCTCTGTAGCCTTTTAAACTGTAGTTTTCAAGGTTATCTATTGCCTCGTCCACACCTATTGCGTAAGCCTTCCCATGGTTTATAGCTAATTTTAGAGGCGCATATTCTGAAGCGAAGCATTCCATGTCAACGGACGCAAGAGGCTCGTCCTCTGGAATGGCAACCACATAGACCGCAGAGGACCTTTCACTTCTCCCACCCTCGTAGTGTCCTATCAGTTCAATGTAATATACCCAAGACCTCATAGTCTTCCCATAAGATAGTTCCATAAGAAGCGAATGGGTGGAAATATGATACTTCCCAGTATGCCGGTGAAGAGCAGAAGGGTTATTATCAAAAAGCCATACATCTCAAACCTGTAAAAGAGTTCCCAGTATCTGATGGAAAAAAGACTCATAAGAGCTCTACTTCCGTCAAGGGGTGGTATTGGTATGGCGTTGAAAAAGGCAAGCACCAGATTTATAAGCACTCCCTGTCCAAGGAAAAGCGCCAGTGGAACAAGAACCGCATCGCTTAGAAAGTTAAAGTAGCCTTGCACTATAAGCCTGTAGAGAAAGGCAAAAAGCACCGCAAGGAGTATGTTCATGGCTATACCGGCTATGGATACGAGGAATGTGCCGAGCCTTAGGTTTCTAAACATGGATGGGTTTATGGGAACTGGCTTTGCCCACCCGAAGAGAATAGGCGAGCCCGCAACCATTAGAATACCAGGAAGTAAAAGAGTGCCAAGAGGGTCTATGTGAGGAATGGGATTTAGCGTAAGCCTTCCAAACTCCTTAGCTGTTGGGTCTCCCATCTTGTAAGCCATCCAACCGTGAGCATACTCGTGCAGTATTACTGCGGTCATAAGAGCCGGCAAGGCAACAATAGCTTCCTGTATATCCATCAATACTTTCTCTCCGCAGGTTGATGGTGGGTTATTCTTACGTCAATATATTCTAACTTAAGCCTTTCTCCTTCTTGCACTAAGATGCTATGTTTGAGGAAGTTTTCGTCATCCCTTTCTGGATAGTCTTCTCTGTAATGACCTCCTCTGGATTCCTTCCTGTGCATAGCACAGTAGGCAACCGCTCTGGCAAGGTGTAGCATGTTCCGAAGCTCTATCACTTCTACAAGGTTAGTGTTGAAAACCTTACTTTTATCCACCACAGGCACGTCTTCCCATCTTTGAATAAGTTCTGAGAGCTCTTCGTAAGCAGACTTCAGAGAGTCTTCGTCTCTGAATATGCCTACCTTTTCCCATGTTATCTCACCCATCCTCCTTCTAATGTCCGCTAGTTTCTCTTTGCCTTCCCTTTTCATAAGGTTTTCAATAAACTCAATACCCTTTCTTTCCTCTGCGGGCGTAAGTTCCAAGTAGTCCACTTGCTTAACATACTCCCTTGCGGATATGCCACAGAACTTGCCAAACACGAGAAGTTCTATAAGAGAGTTGCCACCGAGCCTGTTCGCACCATGCACCGACACGCAGGCACACTCTCCTACTGCGTATAACCCTTCCATAGGCGTGGATGAGGTCATGTGGTTTTCAATGTGTATTCCTCCCATGCAGTAGTGTGCGGATGGTCTTATGGGAACTGGGTCATACACGGGGTCTACGCCTTCAAAGTCTATGGCAAGCTGACGCACTTGAGGTAGCCTTTCCTTTATCTTCTCCTCTCCCAGATGCCTTAGGTCTAAAAGCACGTATGCGGATGTGCCCTCTCCAAAGCCTCTTCCTTCCCTTATTTCATGCTCTATAGCCCTTGAGACCATGTCCCTCGGTGCTAACTCCATCTTCTCTGGCGCATACCTTTGCATAAACCTCTCCCCCAACTTGTTTATAAGGTATCCTCCCTCTCCTCTACAGGCTTCGGATAGAAGTATGCCAGTTTTCGCAAGCCCCGTAGGATGAAACTGGATGAATTCCATGTCCTTAAGCGGAAGTCCGTTTAGCATAGCTACCGCTGCACCGTCTCCCGTGTTTCCTACTGCGTTGGTGCTTCTTTGCCAGTATATGCGTGCAAAGCCACCAGTAGCAAGAACCACAGCCTTTGTTGTCAGGTTTACCACTTCACCGTTTTTTATGTCATACAGAACTACGCCTTTAACTCTCTGTCCGTTGTGAAGCAGGTCAAGAAGGAAAAACTCGTTGAAAAAGTCTATGTTTTCCTTTGACAGTGCCTGTTCAAAAAGTGTATGCAAAAGCACATGACCCGTTCTGTCCGCAGAGTATACCGTCCTTGGAAAGGAAGCACCGCCGAAGGGTCTTTGAGCTATTCTTCCGTCCTCCATCCTTGAGAAAGGCACGCCCCAGCGGTCAAGCTCGTGAACCACGTCTGGCGCATGCTTACACATAAAGTAAACTGCGTCTTGGTCTGCAAGAAAATCTGAGCCTTTTATAGTATCAAAAGCATGAACCTCTGGACTGTCTTGAGGCGATTCGTTGCAAAGAGCAGCGTTAAGACCACCCTGCGCAGCACCTGTATGTGAACGAGTAGGATATACCTTTGACACCACCGCAACTCTCACGGAGGGGTCCCTTGCACACTCTATAGCAGTGCGAAGACCAGCACCCCCAGCGCCAACAACCACCACATCGTAATGTCTCATAGCTTAAAATTTTAACTCAGATTATCCTGAGAACATAGAAAGTAAGCACCAAACAACTGACGAACACCACAGCTCCGTATAACTTGTATAGCATTACATGTGTTCTGTATAAGCCTTTATCCACTTTAGCCACAGTGCGATGAAAGTTTACCATACCAAGGACAAGAGTCAAGAGTCCTATAAGTATGATAAAGATACCTATTCCTACCAAATCGCTATGGTGACCACCGATTTGTGTATGAAAGAGCTTTTCAAGTTGAATTAGAAAGAACTCAAACTTTTCTATAACAAAGCCAAAAACTATAAGAGCTATAGCAGTTCTTATCCATGCAAGATAAGTTCTCTCCGCCGCCATGTATATTCTTGGGTCTGTCGTCTCTTTTGAGGACACTTCAATACCTCCTTCTATGTATTTTACATTCTTATGAAAATTTATAAGACCAGAAGTTAAAACGACTAAGCTAATCAACGCAGAAATCTTTGCCATTGCATCGTAAAGCGAGGAATGTTCAGCGACCTTATATAGAAAAATTAAAGTCTCCAGCTTTTTGATAAAGATGCTAAAGGAAAACATGTATACAGAAAACCTTATGTATCCTAAGTATGTTCTTTCCAGCGACATATATATACGTGCATCCTTAGCGGAGGGCAATTTGTAACGCATTTGAGAAGCCTTCTAAATCCGCACAGCGGGAATTAAAATCCATTAATGAGCTGCTGACTATTATATTAACAAAACGAAACTCCTGTCAAGGGAAATCTGGAAGAGGGTCTCTACATTTCACAGCCCGCTCAGTGGTGTAGTAGTGGCATCCAACACATCCCTTGAAAAAGAACCGTCTTTGATAGTAAGTAAACCCTACGAGAGCTGTGTGGTAAAGATAAGGGTAGATAGACAGGAGGAGCTGAAAAGGCTTAAAAGGGCGGAGGAAGTGGTAGAGCGGGTTATAATCATAGATAAGATTGAGTGTCTACCAAAAAAGTAGGGAGAGTTTGATGCGCTGGTGCGGTCCCGGGACTTCAAATCCCGTGAGGGGTTCTGCAAAGAATCCCTGGAGGGTTCGATTCCCTCACTCTCCCGTAATATGGCATAACTTTGCTTATCTGCCTTTATGTTTATACCATTACGTATAGCTTTTTCATAGGAGAGCTTGGCTCGGATAGCTTCTTACTCGTCACTTCTTTCTTTAAAACTCACAGCTTGTTCGTAGTTATGAGAGCACTTTTCTGGTATATAAAAGCTATCAGGGTCGTAGTTGTTCCTGTCCTAAAATCCTCCCTTGGACTTGATATCTAGGCACTTAAGAGTTTGAGCTTGTCCCTATAGAGAGCCATAAAACCCCTGCAAGTCAAAAGCGAGAGATTTGTCAGGTGAAGCTTGAGAATATAATGAAGCTGATGTTACGATAACGAGCATGTTTGTAATTGGTGGTGCGGGGATGTCGGCGAGGTAAGTTGAAGTCATGGATATGTGTAATGATTATAGTATGTAGGGTCTCCTGGGATATATTGGATAGATTATCGGACACAACATACAAACTAAGAAACTCAAGACAGATACGGGCAAGCTCAATTTCTCCGTAGAATCTCAAAGTAAGGATGCTAGTCAATTTTCAGCCAAAGTATTTTTTAAATTGTGACTATATAATTATAATGTTATGTTAACAAAGTAGGAGGTAAAGACATGGAAACTTCAAGGAGAGACCTCTTGGGTCTCGCGGTAGGTGGTCTCGGTGTAATAGGAGCACTGGGTGTGCTTTATCCCATAGTTAAGACATTAGCACCGAGTGCCTCTTCCCTTGCTGGTGCTCTGGTGGAGATAGACGTTAACTCCATTCCAGAGGGTCAGATAAGGGTTGTATCGTGGAAAGGTAAGCCAGTTTTTGTGGTCAAACTCCCTCAAGCTCAATGGACTGGTAAGGCAAAAGAGGAGAAAAACAGCAAGCTTCTTCAGGGACAAACTGTTTTCGCTTTGGTAGCGGTCTGCACTCACCTTGGATGTGTTCCTCTGTGGAAGCCTCAAGGAGAAGCGGAGTTTAACTTCCCTGTGTTTCACTGTCCGTGTCACGGTGGTTTTTACTCTCCATGGGGTGACGTGGTAGCCGGTCCACCCCCAAGGTCTCTGTACATTCCACCTCAAAACATAAAGGATGGAAAACTCCTTATAGGCGAGGCAGGCTTCATAAAAGAGCTTACATAAGGAGGTGTAGAAATGTTTGGAAGAATAGGAAGATGGATTGATGAAAGAGCTCACCTTTCTGAACTATGGCAGTCTCAGATGGTAGACTACAAGGTTCCAAAGAACCTAACCTTCCCCTATGCCTTTGGTATTATGGCGCTGGTCGCTTTTGCCATTCAGGTTATCTCTGGTATATT
>JANWYC010000083.1 GCA_025057245.1 Aquificaceae bacterium
AGCAGGTAATTTCTGACATAGCGTGTCTTTCGGTTTTTTACGCTATAATCTTATGTGTTGTGAATATTAAAAAGAACCTTACGCTCTACGCCATGAGCGAGGGTGTAGAACTTGAGGAGTTTTCTGGCAACCTTTCAAAAGTCGCCATTGAAGACCTTGAAGTAAAGATTCAAAATACTGAGGGAGAGCAGACAAAGTCAGACGGTAATAATCTTAACGACTATGTGCTAAGGAAGGTTGAGGAAAACACGACTCAAAGTCCAAAAGTGTTAGCCTGTGGATGTGTGAAATGGATATGGGATTTGCACTTTTTAGCCTTGTGAAGTGCATGGAGTTTGCCAGCTTAAAGGCTAGTATAACAGTTGACAAAAAGGACACATTAGAATATAATAATATTCTAATACTCTGATTAGCCATGAAGTTGCTCGTTTACTTACTTTTTATGGTGAGTTTGAGCATTGGTAGAGAGCTGACGCTGGGAGAGGCTATAGAGCTTGCTCTGAAAAACAACCGCCTTATAGCCTCCGCAAGGAAGGATATAAAGGCTCAGGAACTTGAACTAAGGGCGGTAAGGGGTTCTCTCTTTCCAAGAATAAAGCTTGAGGAGACCTTTACTCGAACAGACATGCCTGCCTATGCTTTTATGAGCAAGCTAAATCAAGAGAGAATAGGACCGCAAGACTTTAATCCAGCAAGGCTTAACGACCCATCTGCGGTAAACAACTTTGAGACAAAGTTTACCATAGAAATACCTATCTGGTTAGGTGGTAAGATACAGTCCGCAAACAGAATTTCAGAGCACGAATACAAGGTGGTAAGCTTGGAAGCTAAAAGAAGGGAAGAGGAAGTTATCAGGCAAGTGTATCAGGCTTATATGGATGCGGTGCTGGCAAAGGAAGCCATAAGGGTTTCTCAGAAGGCTGTGGAAGATGCCACAGAGCATGCAAGGCTTGCGGAGAGTATGCGTAGTGTGGGCATGGCTTTGCTTTCAGACGTTCTAAGGGCTAAGGTGCATCTTTCAAAGGCTGAGGAGCATCTAAAAAGGGCGCAGAAGGACTACCACATCGCTAAAAAGGCTTTAGAGCTGGTTATGGGCGTTAGCCTTGGAGAGTTTGAAGTGGTAGAAATCGGCGGATGTCCAGAGGTAAGGGTAGAAGGCTTAAAGGACAGGGCGGTGAACAGGCCTGACATAAAAGCTGTGGAGCAAAGGCTCAAAAGTCTTGAGGAAGCCTACAGGCTTACTCTGTCTGATAACCTACCGCAGATTTACGCCTTTGCGCAATACGCTCTCCACTCAAAAAACTTACCCCTTGGCACCGATGGCACAGGATACATGGTTGGTCTCTCCCTATCTTGGAGTTTTGAAACTGGCATGACCACTCTTAGGAAAGCACAGGCTAACTTAGAGAGACGTTCAAGCCTTGAGGAAAGGTTAAAGCTGTTAAGGGATTCCGCAGTTTTTGAAGTGGATAGAGCTTTGTCTGAATATGAGAAGGCTATGAATTCTCTGAAGTCTGCGGAGGATAGGATAAAGGCGAGCGGTGAGGTGTTAAGGGTTATGGAAATAAGATACAAAAACGGGCTTGCCAGAATGGTAGATGTGTTAGACGCACAAACAGAACTTGACAACGCAAGGTTTGAAAGACTACAGGCTATAAAAGCCTGTCATAAAGCTTACATAGACATTCTCTTCAGCGCAGGTATGACGGAGGAGGTTAAGCGATGAGAACGTGGGTTAAATACGGCTTATTCTCTTTGATAATACTTGCCATGTTTATCTGGCTGGGTGGCTTTTTTGCAAAGAAGGAGAAGCCCGGTGAAGAGCAAAGGCAGGTTTCTGTGGTGCAAGGTCTGGAGGTTGGCGTGGTTGAGAAGGCTACGGAGATTCCTTCTTTCTACACTGGTCATGTGGTTACAGACAAAAGGGTTGAAGTAGCCACCAGAGTCATGGGAAGGGTAAAGGAACTGCTCGTGAAAGAAGGTCAAATGGTAAGAGCGGGACAGCTTCTTATTAGCGTGGATGGGGAGGATATTCAGGCTCAGGTGTCTGCGGTAGAACAGCAAGTGCTTCAGGCGGAGCAAGCTTTAAAGTCAGCCAACGCTCATTTTGAAACGGTAAAGAAAACTTTTGAAAGATACTCCGCACTGCTCAAGGAAGGTGCTATAACCCAGCAGGAGTTTGACAACATGAAGGCTCAGTACGAGTCCGCAAAGGCTCAAGTAGAACAGGCAAAGGCTGGCGTAAAGGCGGTGCAGAGCCAAAGGCAGGCAGTGGCAAGCCAGCTTAAATACACCAACATCACATCCCCAGTAAGTGGTGTGGTCGTGCAGAGAAACGTGGACGTGGGAGACTTGGCAGTTCCGGGACAGCCTTTGTTAGTTCTTGAAGCTCCACCTTACATGTTTGAAGTCTTCCTTCCCGAGAGGTTATCAGATAAGGTAAAGGTGGGAGAGGTTTACAAGGTTTACATACACTCTGCGAACCTGACGCTAAAGGGTAAGGTATGGGAGGTTTCACCAGCCCTTGACCCCGTTACTAAAACCTTCAGAGTAAGGCTAAACCTACAGGTGGCTGAAGGTCTCAAAAGTGGTATGTATGGAAGCCTGCTCCTGCCGGAAAAGGTGGGAGCTCTACTGGTGCCGGAGTCTGCTATTTTTAAAAGGTTTGACTTTACTGGTGTATGGGTGGTAAAGCCTGACAACACCCTTGAGCTGAGGTTTGTAAAGCTCGGTGAGAAAAGGGGTGAAAAGGTGGAGGTGCTGTCTGGTTTGAAAGAAGGCGAGAGGATAGTCATACGCGGAGTGGAAAAAGCCTGCGAAGGTTGTAAGTTAGGAGGCTAAGAATGTATGGCTTTGCGGGAAGGCTTGCTCACTACTTTATAGACTCAAAGCTTACGCCAGTTCTCATACTCGTATCCATAGCTTTGGGTCTTTTTGCGGTGGTTACCACTCCTAAGGAAGAAGAGCCTCAGATTGTTGTTCCTATGATAGACATAATGATATCCTACCCAGGCGCAACGCCTGAGGAGGTGGAGAGGAGGGTAGTAACGCCTCTGGAGAAAAAGCTTTGGGAGCTAAAAGACATTGAATACATATACTCCGCCAGCATGGAAGGTATGGCGGTAGTCACCGCTCGCTTCCATGTAGGCACAGACCCAGTTAAGGCTTTGGTGGACCTCAACACCAAGATGATGTCTGCCATGGACTTAGCTCCACCGGGCGTTTCTTTACCACCGTTAATAAAACCCAAGTCTATAGATGATGTTCCCATACTAACGCTCACTCTTTGGGGTAAGGGCTACGAATCTTACGACCTCAGGCGGATAGCGGGCGCAGTGGAAAACGAGATTAAGAAGGTTCAGAATGTGGCTGATGTTTTTATGGTGGGTGGTAAACCTAGAGAGATAAGGGTAATACTTGACCCTCAAAGGATGTCAGCCTACAGGGTATCCCCTCTACACTTGGCTCAGGTGCTTCAGACTGCCAACGCGCAGGTTTTGAGTGGAAAGGTGGTTCAAGGTGGCAAGGAGTATGTGGTAAGGACGGGAGAGTTTTTAAAGTCAAAGCAGGATGTGGAAAGTATAGTAGTGGGAGTCTTTGGCGGAAGGGCTGTATACCTCAGAGATGTGGCTACGGTGGTAGATGGTCCTTCGGAGACTAGAGACTACGTTTTTATGGGTTTTGGACCAAAGCACAGAGAAAAAGGCATAAAGGATGTTAAACCTGGTGAGCTCTACCCTGCGGTTACGCTTGCGGTTTCCAAAAGAGTAGGAACTAACGCAGTGGAAGTCTCAAAAGAAGTCCTCCAGCTTGTGGAACACCTCAAGGGTAAGATAATACCCAAAGACCTTAACGTAACCATAACCAGAAACTACGGGGAAACCGCAAAAGAAAAGGCGGACACCCTAATAAAAAAGCTCATCATAGCCACCTTCTCCGTCATACTCCTTATAGCCTTTGCTCTTGGGTTTAAGGAAGCCATAGTGGTTGGCATCGCTGTGCCGGTGACACTTGCCATAGCTCTGTTCCTCAGTCAAGTCTTCGGCTTTACCCTCAACCGAGTAACCCTTTTTGCCCTCATATTTGCTATAGGCATACTGGTAGATGACGCCATAGTGGTTGTGGAGAACGTGCACAGATGGTTTGAGCTAAAGCTGGCAAGAACGCCCAGAGAGGCAATAGTTAGAGCTACTGACGAGGTAGGAAACCCTACCGTACTGGCAACCTTTACCGTCATAGCTGCGCTAATGCCCATGGCTTTCGTAACAGGTCTTATGGGTCCTTACATGAGACCCATACCCATAAACGCCTCCGTAGCCATGTTCTTCTCCTTACTGGTAGCCTTTATCATCACACCTTGGGCAAGCTACATTCTACTCAGAGGGCATTTTGACAGTGGACATCAAAAACAGGAAGTGGACGTAAAGGAGACCGCCTTTTGGAAAATTTACTCAAAGCTTATAACACCCCTTTTGGTAAGCAGGACAAAAAGGTATGCCTTCTACGGCTTTACTTTAGGACTCATGGGCTTATCCGTCGGGCTGTTGATAACCAAGGCTGTGGTGGTTAAGATGCTACCTTACGACAACAAAAGCGAAGTGCAGATAGTTATAGACATGCCAGAAGGCACACCGCTGGAGACCACACTTGAAACCGCCAAAGCAATAGGTGAATACATCTCTAAACAATCCATAGTCACAGATTATCAGATATACGCAGGCACTTCCTCACCCTTTAACTTCAACGGTCTGGTAAGGCACTACTACCTTAGACAAAACTCCAACCTTGCGGATATACAGATAAACCTAATTAACAAAGATAAGCGTCAAGAACAGTCTCATGACTTTGCAAAGAGAATAAGACCTGCGGTGCACGAAATAGCCAAGAAGTATGGTGCAAAGTATGTAGCGGTGGTGGAAGTTCCGCCGGGTCCACCAGTTCTCTCACCCATCGTAGCGGAGATATACGGTCCAGACTTAGACGCTCAACAGGCTTTTGCCAGAGAAGTTCTGAAAGTGTTTGAAAAGAGTAAGAACATAACCGACGAAGGTATATACCTGGAAAACCCCTACCCACTTCTCAGGCTCGTGGTCAAAGAAGACAAAGCTAAGCTGGCTGGTCTCTCAAAACAGGAGCTGGTATACACTCTACAAGCCTTGCTCGGTGGCTACAGAGTGGGTATTATGCAAAACACGGACACGGAGCATACATACATACTGGTCAGGTTTGACGAGAAGTACAGAACGGTGGATGTGCTTAACATGTTGCAAGTGCCCACAAAGGATGGAAAGTCTGTTCCTCTCTCGGAGATAGTGGAGCTAAAAAAGGACACAGCACCCCCTACCATATACCGTAAAAACCTTAGACGCGTGGTTTACGTAATAGGTGATGTGGCAGGTAGAGAAGAGGCTCCGTTCTACGGTATTCTGGATGTGAG
>JANWYC010000084.1 GCA_025057245.1 Aquificaceae bacterium
AAGCAGGTGGAGAAAGGGAATAACTTTGCTTGCGTATGTTTATGGTTATTCTATTGCTTACAGCTTCTTCAGGGGAGAACTTTGTCATGAGTAATTTCTCACTCGACGTATTTTTAATTGTTATAATCCACTTACATTCCTCGGTCTATAGAGAGCTTGCTACTTCTAATATCTATGAATTTTTTGTCTTTGATTCGTAAGGCTTTCTGAAAATTGCATAGTTATGAGCCTTTAGTGGAGAGTAGGTGGGGCTTTTCAACTTTATCACCAGATGTATATCTTAGAATAAAATTATGAAAATGCACGTTTTACTGATAGGTCTTGGGAACATGGGAAACAAATATTTTTGGAAGTTAGAGCACATGGGTGAAAAATTGGTTTTGTGCGACATAGACCAGACAAAGAGCAAAGATAACTATCCTTTTTACTGCCACTTTGGAGATATAAAAGA
The DNA here is from genome assembly GCA_025057245.1 of Aquificaceae bacterium. GTDB lineage: Bacteria > Aquificota > Aquificia > Aquificales > Aquificaceae > Pampinifervens. The sequence continues at coordinate 452 of JANWYC010000084.1, forward strand.
AGAGCTTAAGGCTGTAATAGTGGCAGTAGACCCTAAGAATCACACGGAGATAGCAAGAGAGTTCCTCCAAAGAGGCGTTCCAGTGCTTTTGGAAAAACCTCCAGCACTAAGTTCTGAGGAGTTCAAAACTATCGTGGACTACGACGGTCTCTATGTGTCAGAAGTAGAGAGTTATTCTGTATGTGTAGAGTTTATAAGAAAACCCAAGAGATATTTGAAAATAGAAAGGTTTGGAAAAGGCAAGGGATACATATCACCTCTTTGGGACCTTGCTTGGCATGACCTTTATCTCCTTCAGAAGGTGACCTGTAACATAAGGATAGAAAGCCTTGAAGTAAATGGAGGCGTGTGGCGCGTAGTAGGTTTTGCGGATGATATTCCATTTGAGCTAAGCGTGGCGTGGGAACATCCACAACCAAGAAGAGTGTGGCAAATTGATGAAGAGCTTCTTTTAGATTTTGGCGAAGAGAGGGTTTATGAGAATCATAGACTCATAAAAGAGGAAAAAAGGGACAAACTAAAACTCATGATAGAGAAATTTTTAAGTGGAAGTTTCGACAGAGGTAGTGTTTTAAGAGCATACGAAAATCTGAAAATACTACAAAACATTACTTAAGCAAGTTTTTTCATCGTAGAGTTTAACCTATTACGGAGAATTGGCTATAGCCTAATATGTCCAAAATACCCTATAATTAGTCACTTCGTAGCTTAAGTCTGTAAAACAATTAACGAGCATAAAACTTAATAGAGCAAGATATGCTAAACACTGCACGGATAAAAAACACGGGCTGGCTTGTGTCCTCAGTTGGAAAAACACTCCCTATGATTTGATATTCAAGCGCTTCGGAGTTTGAATCTGTCTTTATAAACGACCATAGAACCCTTGAGGGTCAAAGACGAAGAGTTTATTAGACAATTGAATATTAGCGTCGTATGCTCTAAATCCGCTTCTCTTTTCTGATATACTTTAAACCGTGGAAAGTAAGGCACTTAACATTTTTCTTATCATTTCTCTACCAGTTGTGGGTTTTCTTGTTGAAAAGCTTCTCATAAAAAGACTTATCCGCTTAGCTAAGAGAACTGAATGGGAATGGGACGATTTGCTGATATCCTCTATCAGGTTTATGCCAACTTTCTGGCTTTTGTTAATCTCTGTTTACCTCATAACGGAAAGCTTGGAAATATCTCAGAAGCTGAAGTCTACTTTGCATAAATCACTAATCCTCTTAGCTATAATGTCTGTTGCCCTCTTTCTCTCAAGGGTCGTAGGTGAGTTTATTACGCTATACATGAAGAGATACAGGGAGGATATGCCGGCAACCTCCTTAATTGGTCAAATTTCAAGGATTTTTGTCCTTCTTGTAGGATTGATTATAAGTCTTGACAAAATAGGGATAGCTATAACGCCTTTACTGACCGCCCTTGGTGTTGGTGGTCTTGCTGTTGCCCTTGCGGTTAGGGATACTTTGGAAAACCTCTTTGCCGGCTTTCATATACTGGCAAACAAACAGATAAAGCCCGGTGATTACATAAAACTTCAAAGCGGTGAAGAAGGCTACGTAGAAGATATAACATGGAGAAACACCATAATAAGGCAGATACCCAACAATTTTGTAATAGTTCCAAACTCAAAAATTTCTACCGCTATAGTCATAAACTACAACTTGCCACAGCCTGAAATGAATACAACAGTTACCGTCAGTGTTGCTTATGAGAACGATTTGGAGAAGGTGGAAAAAGTTACACTTGAAACCGCAAGGGAAGTGCAAAGGGAAGTGCAATACGCTTCTCCAGACTTTGAACCAAGGGTCAGGTTTACAAGCTTTGGTGAGTATTCAATAAACCTCAACATCACTCTCAGAGCAAAGGATTTTGAAAGTCAACATATTCTAAGGCACGAGTTTATAAAAAGGCTGAAAAAAGCATACGATAGAGAAGGGATAAAAATACCGGCATATTTACAGAAGTTATAAAGAGCGTCGCTTTTTTCAGAAATGCTCTTTGAGGCTTAAGCATTTATTAACTTGAGCCTGTCTTTATAAGCAAATACAATATCCGCCTTACCATTCTCGCAGTGTCTGAAAAGTGTTTTGTCTAAGGCTTGACCACTTTTGACTGCTCTGTCCCGAAAATACTCTCTGGGGCTTAATATTCAGGCACTTCAAAGTTTGAGCTTTCCTTTCTCAAGAACCGTAAAACTCTTGTGAGCCAAAAGCGAGATACTCATCAGACAATCAGATATTAGACGCAGTATAAGCGTCTTTAAAGTAGAGCACGAGGTTACTGGTATTCTTGCGATGAACCTAACGACACTTTGGCTGTCAAGAACCTGAAAATACCCAGCATGAGACGGGACTGAGAGTTCTTTTCTGGTAGAGGTTATGTTCCATACCTTAAACCGCAGGGACTTTTCTGCGAGCTTTAGAAAGCATTCTGGAACGCAGTAATTATGTTCACCTGGAACCTTTCATAAGGTCTCCAAGTGTAAGACTTTTGGTCTCAAAAACGGGCTGTGGGGTGCATTCAGGGCTACATAGAGGCTTTGTGGGTATGCTTAGAATAACTTGCTCTCTAACAAGGCTGGTAAGGTCAAAGGCTTCTTCGTCCTCGTAGAAGGAGACCTCAAGCTCTGATGGTTTCAAATACATAACATCTTTACTGGGGTAGGGTTCTATCCTTATGCTTTCCTGTTTTGATATGTCTTTCTCATAAAGGGTAAGACATCTGCTACACTCGAGCAAAACAGCACCTTCTATTTCCATGTGCACTCTGTATCCACCCTTCTCGCGAGTTATCTCCACGTAGACATCCACTGGTTCTCTTAACTCACCCATGTCTGGTGGTAGCTTTATGTCCTCTGGCTTAAAAGTGTAGCTTCCACTGAAACGGTTTCTTGTTTTGAATATTTCTTTTAGGTTTAACACGACCATAATGGTTTAAAATACATCTTTAACATGAAAATTTCAAGGAGGTAGGCATGAGACTGGTGGCAATAGGAGGAGGAACGGGGCTTTCCACGCTGTTGAGAGGTCTTAAGGAAAAGGTGGGAAAGGAAGTAGAAGACCTCTCCGCAGTGGTTACCGTCGCAGACAGCGGTGGTAGCACAGGAAGGCTTCGTAAGATTTACAACGTGCCGGCGCCCGGAGATATAAGAAACTGCATAGCGGCGCTGTCGGAGAGCGAGGATGTAATAAGGGAACTCTTTCAGTTCAGGTTTAAAGGTGGTGAACTGGATGGTCATGCCTTTGGCAACCTTTTCTTAGTGGCGTTAACAGAGATTACTGGCAGTTTTATGCAAGCTATAAACATAGCCTCACAAATACTCAGAACCAGAGGGGAAATAATCCCTGCAACCGTTGAGAGCGTCCAACTGTGCGGTGTTTTCAGCGATGGAAAGGTTGTTTGTGGTGAAGAAGAGATAACCGAGTACGGAAAAATTGACAGCGTAAAACTGCAAAAGGTTTGGATAGAACCAAAGGAAGCTAAAGCTCCCATTGATGCGGTGGCAAAGATAGAAAGTGCAGACATGATAATCTTCGGACCTGGAAGCCTTTACACCAGCATCATACCAAACCTGCTTATAGAGGACATAAGAGAGGCTGTGCTTCGTTCTCCCGCTATTAGGGTTTTTGTGGTAAACGCAATGACACAGCCGGGCGAGACGGATGGCTACACAGCCTACGAGCACATAAAGGTTTTTAGAGAATACACTGGAATAGATAGACTTGATGCGGTAGTAGTCAACACCAGAATGCCATCAGACCAAGTCTTAAGAAGATACTTAGAACAGAAACAAGAGCCAGTCATACCTGACATAGCAAGGATAGCCAAAGAAGGTATAGAAGTCTATGCGGAGGACCTCATCGGCGAAAAAGAAGACTTTGTCAGGCACGATTCCTACAGGCTTGCGGACCTTGTAGTGGAAATACGAAGGAGGTATGGCGTATTTTCTTAGCTTTGATACCAATAAACTGCCAGAAAGTAGGGCGGAAGCGGTCGTATGCGGTAGCGGAATAGCGGGTCTTACAACTGCCATAGTGTTAAAAGAGTTAGGCGTAGAACCCGTAATTCTAACCCGTGGCATTGGCAACACTTACTACTCTCAAGGTGGTATAGCGTGTGCTTCCCATCCGGAGGACAGTCCGTACATGCACTTTTTGGACACTCAGCGGGCGGGAAGGGGTCTATGTAGAGAAGACAGTCTTAGGGTTTTGGTGGAGGAGGGGGTGCAAAGACTGGCTGACCTTACGAGATGGGGTGTGAACTTTGACCCAGAGACTACCATAGAGGGAGGTCATTCCTTTCCCAGAGTCTACAAAGTCAAGGATTACACTGGTAGAGCCATATACCAAGCCTTGTGGAACAGAGTAAAACAACTAAACATAAAAGTTCTCACGGGGGAAGTTCAAGAAATACTGGGAGAGGAGAGGGTGCAAGGTGTTCTGTATTACGACGGAGGCCTGAAACTGCTTAAAACTAACGTCCTCGTTCTTGCTACGGGCGGAGCTGCCAGCATGTTCTTACACACTTCAAACCCAGTTAGAGTGAGAGGGGATGCCATTGGCATGGCATTGAGAAAGGATGTTGCACTTATCAACGCCGAGTTCGTTCAGTTTCATCCCACAGTGGTAAAGAACACGAGCATACTTATCTCAGAAGCGGCCAGAGGTGAGGGTGCGGTGCTCGTTGACCAAAAGGGCGAGAGGTTTGTGGACGAATTGCAACCGAGGGATGTGGTAGCGAGGGCTATATACAATAAGATAAAAAACGGCGAGTCAGTTTTTCTTGACTTCAGACCTATAAGAAAAAAGGGGATAGAGCTTTCTGAGAGGTTTCCTACCATACACGCCATGTTAAGAGAGAGGGGCTACGACCCAGATATGGAGCCTATACCCATAACGCCTGCCTCTCACTACTACATAGGTGGGTTGGATGTGGACCTTTACGGGAGGACTACCCTT
>JANWYC010000085.1 GCA_025057245.1 Aquificaceae bacterium
AGCAGTATAAATTATACTACTGGGCAATTAACCTATCGCTTTATCTTCAACGCGGTTAACGTGCCCCAGAACGTGGTTATAAACTACAGCAGGTCTGTGGCGGCGGGCAATAGCGTGACTTTTAACCTACCTCCTACCACGAGCGTGGCGCCTTATATTTATCAAACTGCGGGTAGAGTGGTGGAAGTTTATCAAGGGGCTACCAAGCTTTGCGACAGAAATGGCGGTAATGCTTGCACTTTGCAGGTGAACAATAACGTAGTGACCGTTACCTTCCCTGCGGGCGTGCCACAGAACTTAACACTTCGCTATAGCGAAGATGTAAAGGTGGACTTTAACCCTAACGTGGACATAGAACAGGTTGGGCGTCTTCCTAATGCTACCGTGCCTGCAATAGTGGAGGTAAGGGTTAGATTAGAAAGTGGCGAGACCATAAGTGCGAGGGCAGGTGTGAACTTTAGGGTGGTGCCTTAACGTTTAGTTGACTGTATCGCAAAAGAGTATAGGTTATACTGTGTCTTGTAGGAGGTTGACAACAGTTGACAAAAATTGTAGCAAAGTGTATATTTATACTCAGGAGTGGAGCGAATGTTATTAAGTGTAAAAAAGATAAAGGAGCTATACTCAGTGAGCAGGCATACTTTGATAAGATGGGAAAAAGAGGGGTTGATAGTGCCAGTTAGAACACCTAAGGGGGTCAGGAGATATAAGAAAGAGGATATAGAAAAAGTTCTTGGTTTGTTAGAGGAGAAACCAGCTTCTAAGGTAATTCTGTATGCAAGGGTATCCACAAAAAAGCAAAAGGAGTATCTTAAAAACCAGATAAAAAGATTGGAAGAATATGCGAAGAAAAATGGTTGGGACTATGAAATTATCTCAGAAATAGCAAGCGGTGTAAATGAGAATAGAAGAGGTTTAAGGAAATTACTAAACAAAATCAAAAGAGGAGAGGTTTCAAAGGTAGTGATAGAGTATCCTGACAGATTGGCAAGGTTTGGTTATGAGTATCTGAAGTTTTTCATGGAAAGCTACGGTGTAGAACTTATAGTTATTAACGGCAAAGAAAATGAAGAAGACCTGAATAGAGAATTAGCACAGGACTTAATAGCCATAATAACCTCTTTTGCCGCAAGGATTTATGGTAAGAGAGGAGGCAAAAAGCATGATAACCCTGAGCAGTAGAGTAGAGTTTTCAAGTGAGGACATGAAAACTCTAAAAGACCTGATGAGAAGATGGTCTTCCTGCAAAAGATATGCCTATCAAAGACTGTTGGAAGGAGAAGAAAGAAAAGAACTTAAGAAAAAACTACAGGTTATATTTGGATTAAACTCAAGGTATGTAGATGATGCCATATTCAAGGCAAAGGAAGTTTTAAAAGCTTGTGAGGGAAAGGGGCAAAACCCTAAAAAAGTTATCTTCGGTGGAAGAAGTCTTTTTGAAAAACTTAAGAAAAACCACCTTCAAGGAAAGAAAAGACAGGAGCTAAAAAGACTATGGATAGAAGCAAGGAAATACAGGCTATATTCAAGAGGAGACAGGTCTAAGCAAGGAAACTTAAACATAAGGCTACTGTTTAAAGAGGAAGGGTTATACCTGAGGGTAAATGTAGGAAACAAAAAATGGATAGAAGGAAAGGTCTATAGGAAAGTGTCAAGAGAAAAAGACAAATGGATAGACTTTATCTGGAGCTTGCAGGTAGCAGAGAAGACAAAGAAATATTTTCCTTACAGCGTGGAGCTTTTCATAGAAGACAGCAAACTCTATGCATATATAAGCTATGAGGAAAGCATTCCACAAGTGGTGATTACAAAAGACAGTGGAGTTATAGGCATAGACGCCAACGCAAGTCCTTTTCACCTTGCTTTAGCGGAAGTAGAAAAAGACGGTAATCTTGTTAGCTATCAGCCCATTTCTCTTCATGAGCTAATTGGTAGGAAAAGAGAACAAAGAGAATACCTTGCATGGCATATAGCACATAGGATAACTGATTTAGCCTTAGAGAAGGGAAGAGCTATAGCCATAGAAAGGCTGGAAAGAGTGCCAAAAGGCTATAGAGGTGATGGAAAAGCACAGCTAAGGAAGAGATTTCAGCAATGGGCTTACAGGAGCATACTTGAGAAGATAAAGGTCTTAGCCAAAAGAAAAGGCATAGAGCTTATAGAAGTAAGTCCAGCTTACACATCAGTTATAGGCTCACTCAAGTATGCACCCATATACAGCATTGACAAAGACATAGCAGGTGCATATGTGATAGGAAGAAGGGCTTTAGGGTTTAAGGAAAAAGTGCCTGTGAATTATTTGAAACTTCTATCAAGGGAAGAATTTCTCCAGTATAGCCTTGCAAAGCTGGAAGAGAGGAAGCAGGGACTTAAGGAGGAGTTGAAGAAAGAGGGAAACAAGTATAAGAGAAATGCCTTAAAGACAGAGATATCAAAGCTTAACAAAGATATCAAGCTTTTAGTGAATTTACTCTCAAGCCTTGAGAGTGAGCCAGAGACCCGACAGCCTGCCAACCTATGGAAGGAACAGGTGAGGGAAGAGGTAAAGACCTCTTACAAACTCTGGCAAGTTCTCAGGGTAGCCCTCACACTTCCTGTCCTTGGGAAATCCTTTGTCAGGGATTTCTCTCCGCTAAAATCTGTATTGGTGGATTGGGACAGGAGTGTGAAGAGGTTAGCTCCTATACCTGGTGTAGGGGCTATGGCAAGTAGCTTGCCTGAAACTAACCAAAAGTGTAGTTTGATACACTTTTGGTAACCAGGTTATACCGCTAATCCAAAGGACTGTTTTCTCGTTTACGGCGTAGGAAATAGGAATTTAGCGGAGGAGGTGTATAACTTCGTAAGGTCAAGGGGGGGTGCATGCCTGTATATGTTAAACGAGAGCCCTCCCAGCTGGTTTAGGCTAAGTCCATACATGGACATTTTGCTAAGATAAAATTTACGCATACTTTCCAAAGGCTTGATGTTCAGCTATTTCAGGATTTGAGTTCACCTTTACGAGATTTCATAAGACCCTTCTCTTGCACAGTCAGGCTCAAATCCAAAAGTGGTTGAGTGTTAGGCATCAGAAGGTATTTTTAGACAAAGCGACTTGCTTGTGTAAGTAATCAAAAGTGGTCGGGAGTGAAGTCAACCGCAAACAGCTTTTTTATCTCCGGACTTAAACTATCCCTCCTCTCCCACGCCCAGTTTTGAAGCTCCCAGCTATCTACCATAAGCTCTATCCTGCCAACGGTCTTATTGTAGTCTCTGACAAAGAGTAGTATAGCCTTTACCTCTTCTTCCATAGGCTCTTTTCTTAAGAACTCTCCTATGTATCTTTCAAGCCAGAACTTGACCGTATGGTCCCTTAAGTGGATGTTCAAACTATCCGCTTGCTCAAAGATTTTTCTAATATCCTCTACCGGTGAGAGACTTTTCAAAAGTAGGTATAGCTTAGCTCTCAAATAAGCCTGCACCTTTGACTTTATTAGCTCGCCTGCTTCAAAGAAACTTCCCTTAGACTGCATGAGAAGATTTTCAAGGGAGAGTTGGTAGCTCTCTGTGAAAGCTACTTCTTTTTCTAAATAGTCCAGAGCCCACTGGTTTAAAAGCCAGCTTAACATAGGCTGGGGTATGGTATCTATCTGTGTATCTCTCAGACTCTCCGCTTTTTCCCAAATCTCTTCCGTTTCGGTATCAATCAAGTAAACCTTCCACGGCTCAAAGCCTTCCACTCTGTAGTGGTATTTGCCCAACGTCCCTTCCTGTGGAATTACGTCAGAAAGCTCAAGCAACGCTATGGAAGTGATAATCCTATCCACTGGCACGGAGTTAGGAAGAACAAGCTCGCGCCACACACCTGCACCATTTCCGTATGTAATTAAATTGCTCGGTGCTTCCTCCAGCTTTTTTATAAACGCCTTTTCTAAGCTCGTATCCCCGAGTATGTCCATAGCCTTTTTTGCAAAGAGAAGATTTTTCACAGCCTCTATGCCCGATATGTCCGCAAAAAACCAGCCGTCAGAGGAGAAGGCATAATTCATATACTTGTAAGCATAGAGATGTTTAAGCACAAACTTTCTATCCTCTTGAGTAAGTTTTTCCCTGAAGTGTTTTTCAAAGTATTCTTCCTTTGAGCCTTCCATAATGACATGCACGAAGTCAAAGAGAGTTTCCTGAGGGTCGTGAGTGCGACTTTCCAACACACGGAAAAGCCTTTCCTTAAGCCTTGACCTTAACATTTCAAGAGCTTCTCTAAGAGGAGCTCTCCAGTTTTGATGCCATTCTGGCATGCCTCCAGTGGAACATCCACAGTTAGACCTCCATCTTTCCACGCCGTGGGCACAGCTCCAAGAAGTAAACTCCACTATCTCCCCATCTCCCTCTGGTTTCATAGTCTGGTAGAGCTCCTCAAGTGTTTTTATGTTGGGGTGGTTTTCTACAAGGTATGCAAGTCCCAGCTCACCAAACTTTTTGTGATGACCAAAGGTCTCCCCATCTACTGCTATAAGGGTTATACCTTTTCTGCTTAAAGTCCTTTTTATGACCCCTTCCATATCCTTTATTAGCTCTCCAAAAGCTATACCGTGAGAGAGCTCTCCGTCGTATACAAAAACGTCTATCCAGCCTTCTGGTAACCTTTGTCTGAGAAACGTGCCTTGACCCTTTACCTGATGGGGTGCTAATATTACATACTTTATTCCGTGTTTTACCAGAAGGGAGAGGGTTTTTTTGTCCACCGCCAGCTCAGGAAGCCAGAAACCCGCTGGTTTTCTTCCAAACACCTTCTGAAAAGCTCTTATACCCCATACTATCTGAACTTCTCTGTCTTCCAATGGGTCAAGTGGTAGTATGGTATGGTTAAAACCGCTGGCTAACGCATTCCCGCCCGCTTCCTTTATCCTCTCCACAAACCACCGCTTTTGTTTAATTAACCAAGACAGTAAGCTATGGGTAAAGTTAAAGCTAACTTTCTGGTAGTTGTTTACCACCTTCAGAATCCTTCCGTCCTTCCTGTAATGTGCGTAGAGATTTGGTAGGTAAGACTCTCTGAATATTCTCTCGTTCCAGTTCTCATACGGATGTGCGGAAGGCTCTATGGGGACTAATCCTAAGTATGGATTTTCTCTGGGTGGCTGATGAAAGTGACAGTGAACGCACAAAATGCTCATTTTTCCACGAACACCCCCATTCTTTCAAATTTCTTTATCCTGTCTTCAACTAGCTCTTCTGGCTTTAATTTGAGAAGTTCCTTGAGGTTTTTTCTTAAAAAACATTTTAGAACCCTTGCACTCGCCTTGCAGTTCCAGTGAGAAGCTCCAAAGGGCTCAGGCACCACCGCATCAATAACACCGAGCTTATATAGGTCCATGGCGGTAAGCTTCATAACCTTTGACGCTTCCTTTACTTTGCTTTGGTCTT
>JANWYC010000086.1 GCA_025057245.1 Aquificaceae bacterium
CCGTAGGCTCTCTCCACCGCGGTGTTCACCACGTGTATCATGGCTGGTGCTATCTCAGGGCCTATGCCGTCTCCTTCAATGTAGGGTATGATGGGATTGTCTGGCACTTCAAGGCTCTTATCTTCCATGAGTTTTATAAAGCGCCTTTCCTTAGGAATAACCGCCTTGCCTTCCCAAGCGTAAACGTTATCCCACTTCATCCTTTTACCTCTTAGTTTTTTACCATTTTACCATAAACTGCGCAAAAATATATGCTAAAAAACATAAACCAATTCTTGCGTCCAAAAATGCCCTTCCGTGCTCCACGCTCCGCCACTTCAGAGTTCAAGCTTGACCTTCGCCTCTGAGGAGAAGTCAGAGTAAAGTTAATCTAACGTTAAGCCCCAGAAGGCTTCTCTGATAAAAAATCAGTCGTATTTTTCCTTCTTTATGCTATGTTTATCCACGCCCAGCTCTGCGAGAATGTTTGCCATATCGTCCACAAACTTAGGTGGTCCACAAAGGTAGTAGAGGCTATTAGGTATATCCTGAACCTCCTTCCTTACCATGTCCGCGTTTATCCTGCCAGTGTAGCCTTTCCAGTTTGGGGGGTGAGAACGGGTAAGGGTGTGAACCACCTTTATGTTAGGGTGCTTTTCCATGTCTTGGAGCTCTTCTCTGTATATTATCTCCTCGTAGTGAGTGTTGGAGTATAGCAAGGTTGCTCTAACATGCTCAAGTTTTGCGGAGATTATGTATCTCAACATACACATGAGAGGCACTATGCCACTACCCGCACCCAGTAGAACTAACTTTGTTCCCATCTCTGGAACCCACACAAACTTACCGTAAGGTCCTTTTATGAGAAATTGCTCTCCTTCCTTTGTCTCTTCCGTAAGAACCACGGAGGCTCTTCCGTCAGGGACTTTTTTAACGGTAAGCTCAAGGGTGTCTTTCTGTGTAGGTGAGCTTGCTATGGAGTATGCCCTTTTGAGAATCTCACCTTTGTATGGCACGTTTAGCATCACATACTGACCGGGGTAGAAATCAAAGTTCAGACCGTTAAGGTCAAACACCAAGGTTTTTGTGGTAGGCGTCTCGGTTATAACCTTTACAACCTCAGCCTTGAACTCCCTTATCTGTTTCTTCTCAAGCTCCATACTACAACCTCCTTAAAGCTGGAAAAAGTATAACCTCTCTTATGGAATCCACACCCGCAACTATCATAACCAGCCTGTCTATGCCTATGCCCTCGCCTGCGGTGGGTGGCATGCCATACTCAAGGGCGGTTATAAAGTCTTCGTCCATTTGCATAGCCTCTTCGTCCCCCATCTCATTCTCTCTCAGCTGTTGCATAAACCTATCCCTTTGGTCTATTGGGTCGTTAAGCTCCGTGTATGCGTTGGCAAGCTCTTTACCAGCCACGAACAGCTCAAACCTTTCTACCAGCTCCGGGTCTTCCCTGTGGGTCTTAGCAAGGGGCGAAAGCAGTCTGGGAAAGTCAAGAACAAAACACGGTCCCCAAAGCTCGTCCTCCACCAAAAGGTCAAAGACCTTGTCAATGAGCTTCGAGTGAGTCAGACTATCCGCCTTGGGCACTCCCACATCCCTTGCTAGCTTTCTCAAACCTTCCAAGTCTTTAACGAAAAAGTCCTTACCCTTTCCCGTCTTTTCCTTAAGAAGCTCAAAGTATTTGTATCTTCTGTATGGTGGTGTAAAGTCTATCTCTCTTCCCTTGTAGTTTACCTTGAGCGTTCCAATGGTAGAGAGTAGCACGTGAGATATGAGCCTCTCTGTAAAGTCCATAAGGTCTGTGTAGTCCCAGTAGGCTACGTAAAACTCCACCATGGTAAACTCAGGGTTATGGGTCGTATCTACGCCTTCGTTGCGAAAGTTTTTACCAAGCTCGTAAACCCTGTTAAATCCACCTACGATGAGCCTTTTGAGAAAGAGCTCTGGTGCTATCCTCAAATAAAGGTTCTGCTCTAAGTAGTTGTGGTAAGTTAGGAAAGGCTTTGCGTTGGCTCCGGAGGCCACATGCTGGAGTATGGGAGTTTCCACTTCAAGAAAACCTTCTTTGTTTAGAAAGTTCCTAACCCCTTGCACCAGCTTGCTACGGATAAGGAATATCCTTCTTGCCTCTTCGTTGGATATAAGGTCCAAGTATCTCTGCCTGTACCTGACTTCCACATCCTTCAGCCCGTGCCACTTTTCCGGCATAGCGTGAAGGCTCTTTGCCAGCAGGGTGTAGCTCTTCACCTCAACCGTGAGCTCTCCCGTGTTTGTCCTAAAAAGCCTACCCCTTACGCCTAAAATGTCTCCAGTGTCCACCAGCTCTTCAAACTCTTTAAAGGCGTCCTCCCCCACGGTGTCCTTACTTAGGTATATCTGAATCCTACCAGTGGCGTCTTGAAGGTGTCCAAAAAGTGCCTTCCCCATGCTCCTCAGAGTTACGAGCCTTCCACCTAAGGAAACCTCCTCCCTTTCTGGCTCAAGGTCGTAAGATGACTTTAGCAGTCTTATGCTCTGGAGCTCTCCCCCTGTTTCTAAGGAGGCATGGTAAAGACACAGCTTGCCCTCGTAGCGCCCAACTTTACCTTTAAGTGTGTATTCTTGACCAGTTTTCAACTCTTCTTCTGTAATCACAAGCATTTCAACGCCGTTCTCCGCAAGCCTTACGAGAAAACCCTCTTCTGTCTTTGAGACCCTTTTTACAGAGCCTTTTACCACCACCTCTTCTCCGTTTGTGGGTTTTTCATACTTGTTTCTCACCTCGCCTATGTAGTGGCTGACTTCAAACCTGTAAGGATAAGCCAGATTTTTTTCTCTCAGTTTTTGGAGTTTTTCCAGTCTTGTTCCTTCCATGAGAAAAGGATTATAGCACTTCTGTTATAATTTTTACCATGAAAACAGGTTTAGTTTACGACGAAGTATACTTACAACATCACTGGAAAGGGCATCCTGAGAACAAAGACAGGCTTATAGCGATTTTTCAGGAACTGGAAAGAAGAGGTCTTACAAAAGAAGTGGTTCACATAAATCCCAGAAGGGCTAACGCTCAGGAAGTTTCCCTGAACCACGACCCCGGCTACGTTCAAGAAGTGGCGGATTTCTGCTCCGCAGGTGGTGGATACTTAGACCCAGACACTTACACCGTTCCTGCCTCTTACGACGTGGCTCTGTACGCGGTGGGTGGTGTTCTTGAAGGTATTGACAGACTTATGAAAAAGGAGGTGGAGGCGGTTTTCTGCGCAGTTAGACCACCGGGACACCATGCGGAGTATGCAAAGGCTATGGGCTTTTGCCTCTTTAACAACATAGCCATAGGAGCTAAATACCTTCTGCAAAAAGGCTTGGAAAGGGTCTTTATCGTGGACTTTGACGCTCATCACGGCAACGGCACTCAGCATAGCTTTTACGAAGACGACAGAGTTTTTTACTTTTCATCCCACGAATATCCCTTCTACCCAGGCACGGGCTCTTGGGAGGAGAAGGGTGCGGGTAAGGGCTACGGATTTACGCACAACGAACCACTACGAGCGGGCGCGGGCGACGAGGAGTTTAAGATAGTCTACGGTGAAATCTTCCCCAAAGCATTCTTTGAATACAAGCCCCAGTTCTTGCTGGTCTCCGCAGGCTACGACGCTCATAGAGATGACCCACTAACTTATCTGAACGTTTCCATTGAAGGCTTTGGTGATTTGGTCAACAGCCTTTTGGAAAGTGCCAAGAGCCTTTCCATACCAGTGCTTTTCGCCCTTGAGGGTGGCTACAACCTGAGAGCTCTATCAGAGTGCGTAAGTTTAACAGTTCAGAAAATGCTGGAGGCGTGAATGCTTAGCAAGGTAAAACACTATATTTTTCAGACTATATCCTTCGTCTTTGTGGTGTACGGTTTTTATCTTCTCTTTCTCTTTCTGCTGGACACCAGGTTGAGAGTGAGCAAGGCTTTAGCATATCCTTTTTCAATCGGTTTAACCTTAATCCTCGTCACATTTACACTTGTGTATTGGATAAAGAAAAAGAGGTTGCCTTTATAAGGTCAGTGGAAGTTTTGGAATGGGTTTAAAAGTTGCGTAATTAGGGCATGAAGCTTTTTATAGTGGAAAGCCCGACGAAGGCTAAAACTATATCAAAGTATTTGGGTAAAGGCTGGATTGTTAAGGCTACGCTTGGACACATAAAGGACTTGCCCAAAGATAGCTTGGGTGTGGACGAGGAAACGCTTAAACCCACCTTTGTGTGGATAAAAGGTAAGAAAAAGGTCTTTGAGCAGATAGTAAAGATTGCGGAGAAATGTCAAGGTATTTTTGTAGGAACAGACCCAGACAGAGAGGGAGAAGCCATAGCTTACTTCGTTTACAAAGAGTTGGAAAAGCTAAAAAAACCCATAAGCAGGGTCATCTTCTACGAGATAACTAAGGAAAGCATAAGGGAAGCGGTGGAAAATCCAACGGAGATAAACATAAATCTGGTAAGGGCGCAGTTTGCACGCAGAGTTCTTGACAGGCTCATAGGCTACAAGCTCTCCCCCTATCTTTGGAGAGCTCTGAGAAAGCAAAATCTTTCAGTTGGTAGAGTGCAATCGCCCGCCCTCAGGCTTATAGTGGAGAGGGAAAGAGAGATACAGGCTTTCAGGAAAAAGGAAGACTACTACATAAAGGCAATCTTTGAAAAGGATGGCGTGGAGTTCTCCGCCCTTTGGGATTACAGGTTTGAAAAGCCTGAAAACGCAAAGCCTTTTCTTGAAAAGCTTAAGGATGCGCTATTTGAGGTTGTTGAATACACGGAGCAGGAGGAGAGAAGAGAGCCACCACCACCCTTTATAACTTCCAGTCTTCAGTCGTTGGCAAGCCAGAAGCTAAACATGAGCGTGGAGCAGGTGCAGAAAACCGCCCAGAAGTTATACGAAGAGGGCTACATAACCTATCCCAGAACTGACAGTCATAGGATGAACCCACAAAAGGCGAAGGAGTTTATGAGTTACATAAGCAAGCTCTACGGAGAGAAATACGTAGGAAGGCTAAGAACCTTTAGGGAAAAGTCCACTGCGCAAGGAGCTCACGAGTGCATAAGACCAACTAAGGTAGAAACACCACCTCTTGAGGGCAAAGAGAAAGAGCTCTACGCTCTTATATTTCAAAGAACTCTTTCAAGCCTTTCCAGTCCAGCGGTTTTACTCAAAAAGAGAGCTCTCCTAATTCCCCTTTACGAGAAGAAGAAGGGTGAGGACATAAAATTTGTGGCAAAGGGCATGGAGCTTGTCTTTGAAGGATATTTGAGAATATACTCGGAGGAGTTGGAACTTTCTAAGTTGCCCGTTTTAAAGGAAGGTGAAGTTCTAAAGCCTAAGAAGATTACCCTTGAAAAAAGACAAACCAAACCACCGCAGAGATACAC
>JANWYC010000087.1 GCA_025057245.1 Aquificaceae bacterium
CCTGTCCTTGCTCTACCACCAAGTCTCTTATCACCTCGTATCCATCTATAGGCTCAACGGTTATTTCCTGCTCTTGAAAAATCCATGTGGAACAGGCTAACACATGCTTTCCAGATAGCTTCACTGCGCAAGTTCCACACACACCAGACCTACACATACTTCTAAAGGTAAGGCTTGGGTCTAAGTCCTCCTTTATCCTGTTAAGTAGCTCAAGAAGCGTAAGTTTTCCCCTAACATCTATCTCAAACTCCTGCCATTGATTGATATGTCTGCGCACTTTTACTTTCATTTCAATACCTTTTCAGCTGTATGCTGTACTTCTTTATCCTGTAGTCTAACTGTCTGAGAGTATAGCCAAGAAGCCTTGCAGCTCTTGATTTGATGTAGCCCGTTTTCTCAAGGGCTTTGAGTATTTCCTCTCTCTCCGTGTTCTCAATTACTTGTGGTATGTTCTTTAGTTCTGAAGTGGAAAGGTTGGCAAAAAAGTAAGGCGGAAGGTCCTTCTCTCTAATAAGTCCATCTTTGAGTATAACCAGCCTCTCTACTGCGTTTTCCAATTCTCTTACGTTACCATACCACGGATAGTCAGTAAAAACTTCTATCACCCTTGGGTGGAAGCTAACCTTTTTGTTGTATCGTTGGTTAAAAACTTGGAGAAAATGGTCTACCAGTATGGGTATGTCTTCTTTACGCTCTCTGAGAGGTGGTATGTGTATGGGTAAGACGTTAAGCCTGTAGTAGAGGTCTTCCCTGAACTGTCCTTGAGAGACTAACTCTCTAAGGTTTTTGTTGGTGGCTGAGATTATACGCACGTCAACCTTTATGGTCTTCTCACTTCCGAGCCTTTCTATCTCTTTGTCCTGTATCACCCTAAGTATTTTGGGCTGTAGAGACAAAGGCATGTCTCCTATCTCGTCAAGAAAGATAGTCCCTCCGTTGGCAAGTTCAAACTTACCCTTCTTTGAAGTGTATGCACCAGTAAAAGAGCCTTTTTCGTAACCAAAAAGTTCAGCCTCCAAAAGTGTCTCTGGTATGGCACTGCAGTTTATGGTGATAAAGGGTTTTTCCTTTCTTTTGCTCATAAAGTGTATTGCCTTTGCCACAAGGCTTTTTCCAGTTCCACTCTCGCCAGTTATAAGCACGTTGGCATCCGTCTGAGCCACTCTTTCTACCAAGTCAAGAAGCTTTCTCACCGCCAAGCTTCTACCCACTATACCTTCCACGCTGTATTTTTCGCTTAAGGCTTTTGTAAGAAGTCTTTTCTCTTCCTCCCACTCTTGTCTTTCTTGGCTCATTCTCTCATCCAGCTTGTAAAGCATACCAATCATCGCACCTATAATCATGAGAAGCTCCACCCCTCTTTCTACGCTCTCTTGACCCAAGTCTTTAAACACCGCGAGCACGCCTATGTTCTCCCCACCCACTTTAATAGGAACCGCTATAAAGCTTTCCTTGTCCTCAAGTCTCTCTCTTAAGCCAGTTTTGTTAAGATAAGCGCTGACCTTTATGTCAAAGAGAAAGGCAGGCACTCCATCTTTGTAAACCTTACCCACTATGCCCTCACCCTTTTTAAAAATACCTCTCTCTATCTCCTCCTCAGTAAGACCAAGAGCTTTAACTATCTTCAGTGCCTTGAGGTCAGCCCTGTATAGAGCTACGTAGCTATGACGCACATCCCAGAAAGAGTAGAGGACCTTTAACACCTCTTCAAGGCTCTTGGTAAACTCGTAGCCTCTACTGAGTATTTTAGCAACTTCGTTTATTATAGTAAGCTCTCTAAGGTTAAGTCCCTTTTCCATTAGTGGTCTTCTTTCACCTTGTAATAAAAAATAAGCACTCCAACTACCACCGCTATGGCTATACCGAAGAGAAGCGTATCAACAGGGTCTTTCCATTTTACCACGTTTTTAGTAAAGGTTATGGCAAGTATGAGGATTACGACGCTGGCAAGCTTCGCCTTAAGCTGGTCTATACTCTCTATCTTTAACCAATCTGGCACTTCCAACTTTCCCACAAAGAGCTCATAAAGACCAACCGCAAAGATGTAAAGTATGACGGATAAAAGATGTATGTCCATTACCGCTATAAACTTGGTAGAGAGAATAGCGGTGTCCAAATACTCAGTGTCAGTAAATACTTTGTATAGAGTTTCTAAGGATAGATAGACTCCGTAAAAACCCAGAAAGACCGCACTTATAAAGAGGCTCAGAGCTGGCAAGATAGCTATAGCCTTACCCTTTTCTACGAACGCCTTTACTAACTTATCCATCATTCCACCTGTTTATCTATTATAAGATTTACGCCCCTGCTACCCACATGAGCGGTTATACTTCCTATCAGGTCGCCCTTCTCTTCCTGAAGGCTGTCAGACTTACCTAACTTTGCGGTTATTAGCACAACGCCCTCCATCAACCTTTCATGTTCTACCTTATGCTTACCGTGTATTTTAAAGTCATAGGGAAACTGCGGGTTTTTAACCTTAAGCACCGCAAGAGGGTTAGGATTATCTGGCTTGCTCACCAGAAGAACGAGAAATCTGTGTTCCTTAGTTATCTTATGCTTTATGTCTTCTTTTATAAACACTCTGCCGTGCACAAACTGCCTTTTATACTTTTCCAAAGGTACGCCTTCTGGCACAGGCTGACAAGAGAGAAAAAGCGTCAAAACAAAGAATAACCAAAAAAGCATAGGTATGGAATATTATAACAGTGTGTTTTGTCTAAAGAATACTTTCTGATACTTGATACTCAAATGCTTTAGAATGTAAGCCTTACCATGCAAGAATTCCTAAAACCCTTGAAGACCGTAGATTTATTAGACGGTTGGATGTTAGACAAAGCATTGGTAGGGCGGTGCTTTTCTCTAATATATAGGAGTGCTAGCGAGGTGAGTTATTGTTTCATGCCTATGAGATAATTCTCAAACATTCTCTACCGAGATTTGTATAAGATGCGGGTTGAAGTTATATTAAAATAATTAATAAGGAGGTGCGCAGGCTATGGAGAAGAACATGTCTACTATAGACAGAGGTTTAAGAGTTGTCCTTGCCCTTATATTCCTGTACCTTGCCTTTACCAAAGGCGGAGCGTGGTGGATACTGGGAATAGTCGGTATAGTATTAATAGGCACTTCTGTTATGGGTTTTTGTCCACTTTATAGGGTGATAGGTATGAAGACGGGTTGAAGGTTCTAGCCATAGATTATGGAACTAAGTGGATAGGCTTAGCATTTGGAGACACTAGACTCAGGCTTGCAGTTCCTTTAAGCAGGATTGAAAACAGAGGAGAGCGTGTGTTCAGGGACATAGCTCTTAAGGTTCAAGAGCTGGACGTGTCCCTTGTTTTAGTCGGTATGCCTTTGACGCCTTCGGGCAGAGAAGGTCAAAGGGCTATGGAAGTAAGGGAGTTTACTCAGAGACTCAGACAGGTGCTTCCAGAGGAAGTGGAAGTCTCTTTCTGGGATGAGAGGTATACCACCTTTGATGCCTATAGCCTGATGCAGGGTTTAAGCGGTAGTAAAAAGAGGGAGTTGAAAGATAGCCTCTCCGCATACGCCCTACTCCTTGAATACATGGAAAGCCTATGAAATACCTTAAGCTTTTCCTAATAATCCTAATGCCAGCCTTTGCTCTGACTTTTATGCTCTATTCCTTCGCACCCGTTAAGGTTGAGAAGAAGTCTGTGGAAATTCCATACGGAACTCCTACCACAAGCATCGCCCTTTTGCTGTATAAGGAGAACGTGCTGAGAAACCCTCTGTCTTTTCTCTCCATTCACGCAGTTTTGAGAAGTAGGTTAGAAGCGGGTGAGTATGAGTTTGAAGGAATTCTATATCCGTGGACCGTATACAAGAAGATAAGCAAAGGTGAGAGAAAGGTTTACAAAGTAACCATTCCAGAAGGTTCAGACCTTTACGATATAGCTAAAATATTAGAAAGTCAACTTATATGCTCTTCGGAGGATTTTTTAAAATACGCCCTTTCTGAGGAGACCGCCAGAAAGTATTCTCTAAAGACAAAAAACATGGAAGGCTTTCTCTTTCCAGACACTTACTTTTTTTCAAAAAACACCCATCCTGTTAGAGTCATACACGAGATGCATCAAAACTTTCTGAAAAAGACAAAGGAACTGAGGGAGAAGCTCTCTGAAAAAAACATGACCCTTGAAAGCTGGGTTATCATAGCCTCCATGATAGAGAAGGAGACTTCAAAGCCCGAGGAAAGACCTTTGGTATCTGCGGTTATACACAACAGAATAAAGAAAGGTATGAAACTCCAGATAGACCCAACGGTCATATACGCACTGAAGAGGAAAGGAGAGTGGAAAGGAGACCTTACGCTAAGGCACCTTAGAGAGGATGACCCTTACAACACATACTACTATTACGGACTACCACCCTCACCAATTTGCAACCCGGGGTTAGAATCCCTTAAAGCAGCCCTTGAGCCTGCAAGGGTAGATTACCTATACTTTGTAGCGGACGGTAACGGAGGACACTACTTTAGCAGAACCTTAAGGGAACATAACCGTTGGGTAAGGGTTTACAGAAGTGTTAGAGAGTAAGAAGTTCGTATATCTTATAGCCTTTGGCTTGGAAAAAAGGCTCTTGTTGGGTGTTTCCAAGAACATAAAAGAAGTCTTCGGTTTTGAGGTAAGAACATCTCACGTAGAAACCATTCCAAACTTTGGGTATGAACCTTCAAGAGGGCAATACAGAGCGGACGCGCTGTTAGAATACATCTCCCGTCTTTACTATCCAGACATGCTAAAGCTGGTCGCCCTTTTTCCCTTTGACTTATACCACGAGGGTTTTAACTTTGTCTTTGGGGTTGCTCCGCTGGGTGGTAGTCATGCCTTGGTAAGCACTTACAGGCTCTACGACGGAGATGAAAGGCTATACTTTGAAAGGGTCTGCAAAGAAGTAAACCACGAGCTGGGTCATACCTTTGGTCTTCCCCATTGCAAAAGGCAGGGTTGCGTGATGAACTTTTCTAACAGTCTTTGGGAAGTGGACAGAAAGACAAGGTTTCTGTGCGAGAGGTGTAAGGACGTGATAAGCACGAGGTTTAGTTAGTCTATCAAGCCTCCATAAAATGCCTGTCTTAGACCTTTGTAGCTCTCGTATTCACACAGCGGTAGTTCATGAAGTCCGTGATGCACCATAGAGGCATCCAAATAACAGGCAAAGCCAATGGTTATCCGCACCGCAGGCACACCCTTCGCCCCTATCCTCTCCGCATCTTTAGTGGTCTCAAGGTCACCTTCGATGACACCAAATCTTAGGTCTGTTAGCAGTTCGGCGGTCTTTTCCAGAAGGGACGTCTTACCTGCGCCCGGTGATGACATAAGATTTA
>JANWYC010000088.1 GCA_025057245.1 Aquificaceae bacterium
AAAAATCTTCTATGTCCAATAAGGGTTTCCAGCATAGTTCATGATATTTCAAACTCCCTACTCACTATCCACCCCTATAGCATGCTCCACATGACCATAACCTTAACTCACCTTACTAACGTTCCTGCACTATCACTTAAAAACTTGCTTGTCGTCATAGTCTTGAGCGTTAGCTCCTTGGCATAAAAGACGAAAAGAAACCCATGAAGTCAAAGATTGTGACAAAGCCTTGTGGTAGGTCTCCTGTCTTATCTGGCAAGTGGTCAAAGTGGAATTCTTATCGGTTATGTATTTGGTAGATGGTTCTAAAGTTTGGTGGTTCGGTGGATATACCCATTTCTCCGAAGAGAGCTCTTACAAAGCCCTCTCTCTGTTTGTGTGGTAGTCTGAGAGCGTATTTGAAAAAGAGTATGAACAGGATTAAGGCTCTTAGATATTTGAAGGGTCTCCCTAACTTCCTTATCCGCTTGTTTTGTGAACGTGCATCAAATATTTCTTGGGTCAATGAGTATTTCTCCATAATCTTTCCAATCTCTTCTCAATGGGTAATATTAGCTCATAAACCTAATATTAGACACAGCGGTAGGCATGATAACTATTTTGAGAGTTGAGGTTTTTCTAATGTGCCAGACAGGTTAAACCTTAGACCAGCGCCTGAAATGTAACCGTTTATTTTAGACTGTAAAAAGTTCGAAGACTTAAAGTCTATCTGTCCATCACCCAAAAGTTCAAAGCCCATAGCTTTAGCCTTTGCGGTAAAAACTTTGCCTCTGAGCTGTATGGAAAGTTCGTCAATCTTAAAACCTTGCGCATTAATGCCTTTCAAGCTAAGCGTTCCATAAAGACCATCCTTAATCCTAATACTTGCAGATAGGCTGTCCGCTAAGGAAGTGCATCTAAAACTCTCCGCACTGACGCTTTTTGAGAAAATAGACAGCTCCGCACGGAGCTCTTTTCCTTCGCAAAGACCGTTAACAACAACCTTAAATGGAAGGAGGTATAGCTTAAGACTGTCAAAATACATAAACCTTGAACCCTGAGTATAGAGATTAACTCTCTTCAAAGCTATGCTCGCAATACCTTCCTCTACGCTTTCAGCGGTCATGTAAACGTTGTTCTTTAGAAGTATTCTCTCAAGCAAAAGAAATTTAGGAAAGGTAAAAAGCGCAAAAAGAAGCACCGCAAGAAAACCAAGAGAAGTATATAAGAGCATTCTTTTTAACACAGACACTTTTATTCTCCTTCAAAATGCTGTGGTTTCTCCCGTGTTTCTTTTCTTCTTTTTTCTATGGCTTTTCTTAACTCTTCAGCCAGCCTTTGGTGCTCCTCCGTTATTTTACTCAGGTCCTCTGGTGTGTTTATCAAGTAAGGTGTTAGGAATATGAAAAGTGAAACCTTGTCCTCCGACTTGGAATCTCTCCGAAAAAGCCTTCCCAAAATCGGCACATCCTTTAAACCCGGCACGCCCTCTTGATTGCTTATGCTTCTTGTGCTTACCAAACCACCTATGATTATGGTCTGACCGCCCTCTACCACCACATCTGAGTTTACCTGTCTGTTAGAAGTCACAGGCACTGCGTAGCTAAGTTGTCCTACCTGAGGTCTTATAAAGTCCACTATCTCCTGCACCTGAAGGTTTATAACCATCCTAAGGTTGTTCTCCGCTATGGTGGGCGTGATTTTAAGAAGAAGACCTACTTCCTTGTAATCGTAAGTAACCACGGGCTGTCCGTTTACGTCAAACTTTACGCCTGAGGCAAAAGGCACCACTTGACCTACTTTTATCTCCGCAGGATGATTGTCAAGGGTCAGAACTTTTGGGTTGGATATAAGGTTAAAACCAGTTCCTTTTTCTATGAGAGAAAACAGAAGCACAAGGTCAGGGAAGAAGAGGTTCACACCACCTATGGTAACCGTTCTACCTACGTTGTTGAGAAAACCAAGAACAAAGTTGCCAGAGAGTAGCTGACTGTAAAGGTCCTGAAGGCTACCAACACCAAAGCCAGCACCACCCCTGCTACCTATTGCCTGCCATCTTACGCCAATGTCTAAAGCCCTACTTGTGGACATCTCCACCACCGAAGCGGCGATTAGAACTTGCTTGCGTCTTACGTCCAATTTCTCTATAAGTGCTTTCAACCCTTCAAACTCCTGAGGTGTGGCATACAAAAGCACGGAGTTAGTGCCTCTGTCAAAGCCTATGCGTAAACCTTCTTTTGTTTGTATAGGTGGTATGGGTTGTGGGGGCTGTCTTTGTGGTGGTTGAGTTCTCTGAAGTGGTGTTTCTAATCCTCTAAAGGGTTCTTGAGGTTGTGTGGGCGGGGGCGCAGGAGATGGTGGAGGCTGGGGTGTGGGCTGTGCCACCGTGGGTGTTATGCCTGTAAGTAGGCTTTGCAAGCTTTTTTGGAGCTCTTCTGCGGATATATACTTTAGGCGAAGCACGTAAAAGTTCCTGTCTTCTGAGGTTCGCGAAGCCTCATCTAAAGTTTTTATAACCTGCTCAATTAGAGTATGCACCTCCTCCCTTGCCATTACTAAAATGGCGTTAGCTTCCTTACTTGCGGTAGCTACAGACACTGTGCCAGTTTGCTGTTGAAGGGTGCTTATGATAGCCTGCACGTTTTGCAGGACGCTTTCAGCCTTTGCCCTTTGAAGTGGGTAGAGTTTTATCTTAAGTGTTCTCTGAGTTGAGTCTAATTCCTTGAGTATGTCTTTTATCTTCTCTACGTTCTTTGCTATGTCCGCTATTATTAGAGTGTTGGATTGAGGATGCACGCTCATTTTGGCAAAGGGTGAGAGAAAGGGTTGTATGGCTTGTTGAAGCTGAACCGCTTGAGTATGCTCCGCGGTGTATAGATGTATGACTATGTCCGCGCTGGTTGTAGGCTTCTTCGTATCCGCCAGCGGTATAGCCTGAGCTAAGGGAACAATTCTGACAAAGTTTTTATCCTCTACCACTCCGTAGCCTTGAAGCGTTAAAGACATGACGAAGAGCTCCCACGCCTCCTGAAGGCTTACTGGTTTTGCGGAGCTTATGGTTATAATGCCTTTTACGTTTGGGTCAAGTATTATGTTTTTACCGGTGAGCTCTGACATAAACTTTACCACGAGGCTCACGTCCGCATCCTTAAAGTTTAGAAACACCCTTCCCGTCTTTCTCTGCTCCTGAGCCCGTTTTTGAAGCTCCTCCACGGTCTGTGCCTTAACAGGCACGCACAGTAAGGTCAGCAGTAGTAAAACTACCAGTCTCATCACTCCACCCTTAGAGAGAGTTCTAACATCTCACTACCCCTTTGCAGGTTCAATTTTATACTGTTTTCGTTCCTTAGCACCTGAAGTATTCTAAAGGCGTCCTCACCGCTTCTTATATCCTGATTGTTTATAGATAGAAGCACATCACCCGCCCTTATACCAGACCTTTCAAAGATACTACCGGGTTCAACCCACTCAAACAGAAAGCCTCTGGTCCTTCCATCACGCACGAAGGGAACGAGCCTTATCTGACGAAACATGATGCCGGGGTCTGCGGTTATGCGCTCAAGCTCACCCTTTGATATGGTAGCTTGAAAACTCCTTGAGGCTTGAGAAGAAGGTTGAGAAGAGGGCTGTGAGGTTTCTAACTGCATGGCAAAACCCACCGCAACTTTCTTGTCTTCCATTGAAAGAACAAGGTAGTTCCTCTCTATGTTTACTACCATATAAGCACCTACCTGAGAACCCACCCTCAAGACTTTCACATCGCCCCCCACGTCCACCAACGCCATGCGCACAGACCCAGAGACTGTGGCTATGAGCCTTATGGCTGGTAGCTCCTCTCTTGGTTTCTCTTCAGCCCTCGGATACAGTTTGGAAAATACGTTTAACAACTCCGATACATCCACGCCTTCCCTTTTTAAAAGTGGTATGTTGTTGGGTATTTCTTTCAAGTATAGATAATACATCGCAAAGGTCAAAGCTAATAAAGCCATAAAAATGGGATAGACACCTAACATGCAGGCTATTATAAGCTTACTCTGATGATTTTACCCTCCGTATTGAGCTCTATCCACTGCGGTATTCCTATAAACTCCTCAAAATACTGACCGTTTGCGTAGGCTCTGAAAGAGAGCTCTTTAAACTTTCCTATGCGTATCAACTTGTCCTCTTCGTAAAAAGTCAAGTCTCCGTAAGGATAGGGAAACTCATAGTAGTAAAGCCAGCCGTCTCTGTATATGTAGGCACACTTTACAATTCCCTGATAGTAATCCCCAGAGGGAGTTATCATAAAAACGCCGTCCCTTCTGACGTGAAGCTCTGTAGCGCCTGCTACCTTTCTGTTTAAGTTCCAGAAAAGCAAAAGCTCTTCTCTGGTAAGCTCTGCGGATTCAAGAAGAAGGTAAGAGTTTTTCACGGAGGAGTAAAAGCTGTAAGATAGCACGCTGAAGAATATGGACATCAAGGTTATAACTATAAGCGTCTCTAAGAGGGTAAAGCCTCTGTTCATCTCTTTAGCTGGTAAAGCACTAACTCCGCAGAACCAAGCCTGTAAACCACCTCTTCTACCTGAGGGTAGTCTTCAAGGGTCTTTTTTTGCTGTTGTAAGCCCTCTACCTTCCCTTCCACCAACCTGTTGTTAAGCTCCACAAGGTCGCTTTTGAGTCCTTCTGCGTTGGAATACTCCAGCCTTGTGTTTGAAATAACGTCAGAGATAACGGAGAAACCGACCGCAAGCACGACGATAGCCACCATAAGCTCGAGTAGTGTAAAACCTCTACTTCCATACATCTATGTCGTCCTCTGTGCCCTCTTTGCCGTCTGGTCCCATAGACCTTAACTCAAAGTGTTTGCCCATACCGGGAGACATGTATAAAAGTTCTCTATCCCACGCATCCTTCGGAACTTTGTCCATGTATTGCCTCCACCTTTGGGGTGCGGGAGGCGTGGCAGGTTTTTCCACTAAGGCTTTTAGACCTTGCTCTGTAGTAGGGTAAAAACCGTTATCCAGCTTATACTGCTCTAAGGCGTCTCTGACAGCCTTTAGCTGAACCTTTGTAGCCTCTACCTTTGCCTCATCCACCCTTCCAGTGATGCGCGGAACCACTATAGCTGCTATTATGCCAAGTATGATGACTACTACCAAAAGCTCTATAAGCGTAAATCCTTTTTGTTTCATAAAGAAGATTATAGTATAGCTCCCGTAGGTAGAGTGAGCATAGAGTAAGGAGCTGAGGCAATTTCTCACTCAAGGTTGTTGTATCTAACACATAACTGTCTAATAAATCTCGTCTCTGATTCATAGAGTTTTATGAGTTCTTGCGTAGTCAAGCTAATTATAGTATAAAACATAACGTATTGCAAAAAGGTT
>JANWYC010000089.1 GCA_025057245.1 Aquificaceae bacterium
TTCTCCTATCCATGATTTATACCTCCTTAAAAATTTCTAACATGTTTTTAGATTGTGTTTTTTGCATATACCGTTTATGTAGTTTAACACTTCGCTCCTTGGTCTACTACCAAACAGAATACCCACCACCTTTTCCTGTTTTGGGTGGTAAAAGACTATGGTGGGGACACCAGGAACACCCAGCTTTCTCGCCCACTTAGCTCCTTCTTCTGAGGAGATGTTAAGAGTTACTACTATAAAGTTTGACAACTTCTTCTGGACATCCTCCTGACCAAGCACAAAATCTTCCATCTGGGAACAATAGGGGCAGTAGCTACTATGGAAGTAAAAGGCAACCAACTTGTTCTCTTTCTTTGCTGTTTCGAAGGCATCCTTGGTGTTATTAAACCAACTGGCTAAACCAATTGAAAAAACCGCAAGCGTGCTTACTACTAGCTTCCACATCAGGAGATAAGTATAAGACCTTTAGAAAGTTCAATCAATAGAAAATGCTTATGTTTGGAATAAGCTAAACTTATAATGGGGATTCTTACCGCGGTACAAAAGTCGCCCTTCCCAAAATTCCACTTAACGCCCGCTTGACTTAGAAAAATACAGATACACTTACTCATCAAATGGTTTATAATTAAACGCTATGAGCTTGTTGGCAATATACACAGAAGAGGGCGAGCTTTTGGAGACTACTAACCTACACGAGGTGATAGAAGAAAGGCTAAAGGCTATAGGCGTAAGGTTTGAAAGGTGGAAAACTGATAAAAATCTACCCTTTAACGCAACCCAGGAAGAGGTGCTGGAAGCATACAGAGAAGAGGTGGACAGAATAGTTAAAGAGTTTGACTTTAAGTCTGTTGATGTGGTAAGCCTTACGCCAGAGCATCCAAAGAAGGAAGAGTTAAGGCGCATGTTCCTTTCGGAGCATACGCATTCAGACTTTGAGGTGCGATTCTTCGTGGATGGATGCGGAACATTCTATCTGCATCCTAACGATAAGGTTTATGTGGTGCTTTGTGAAAAGGGAGACTTTATCAGCGTGCCTGCCAACACAAAACACTGGTTTGACATGGGAACTGAACCTTTCTTCAAGGCTATAAGGTTTTTCTCCATACCTGAGGGTTGGGTGGCTAACTTTACAGGCTCAGACATATCCACAAGAATACCCACTCACAACCAGATACTAACTATGAAATGATAAAAGCCATACTCACAGACATTGAAGGGACCACTTCGTCTCTAAGCTACGTAAAGGATGTTATGTTTCCTTACTCGAGGGCAAGGCTGGAAAGCTTTTTGAAAGAACACTGGCACGAAGAGAGGATAAAAAAGATTATACAGAGCCTCGGTGATGATGTTAGTTTTGAGTATGCGGTGCAAACTTTTAAAGATTGGATAGAAAAAGACCTAAAAGAGCCAGCTCTTAAAGAGCTCCAAGGACACATATGGGAAGAGGGGTTTCTTAAGGGAGAGCTGAAGGGTCATGTATACGAGGATGCCTATCGTAAACTAAAGGAGTGGAACGAGAAGGGCTACAGGCTCTACGTTTACTCCTCTGGCTCCGTAAAGGCTCAAAAGCTATTCTTTGGACACACAGAATACGGAGACCTGACAAGCCTCTTTAGT
This sequence comes from Aquificaceae bacterium, assembly GCA_025057245.1. Lineage (GTDB taxonomy): Bacteria > Aquificota > Aquificia > Aquificales > Aquificaceae > Pampinifervens. The sequence goes on from JANWYC010000089.1 coordinate 1,618, forward strand.
GGTTTTTTTGACACTTCTGTAGGAAACAAAAGGCAAAAAGACTCCTACCTAAGAATAGCCCAGTCTGTAGGTTTTGAGCCTGAGAGCTTTCTTTTTCTGTCCGATGTGGAAGAAGAGCTGGAAGCTTCAGAGTTGGCAGGCATGAAGGTTATACTGGTAGATAGAGAAGGGCTCAAAAGCGGTAGCAGGCACAAAACCGTTAGGAACTTTTACCAAGTTCCTCTGTAGGCTTTCTTAGAAGAAGGTTCAGGGAGTATACCACGAACACCACTCCGCCTATCACCGCGAGCACTGTTCCCACACCCATCAGACTAAGGGATAGAAGAACCATAGGGTCATTGGTAAAACCCGTGCCGTAAGTTTTGCGTGGCGCACCCTTTAAGCCTGCAAAGAAAAGACCCAAAACAAAAAGCACCATGCCAGCACCGTAAAGGTAAACCTGCGGAAGGGTTATACCGCTAAGCCTCTTTGTGTAACCCTGAGACAGGAAAAAGCTGTATGCCACTGCCATAAAGGCAAGGGTTTGACTGGTTATAACACCGTGGTAGTGAGCGGGTATGCTAAGATTGGAACTCATGCCCACATAGCCAGCCTGAGGATTTATGGCATAAGAAATAAGAGAAGGCGTAAGACCCACGTAGGCTATAAGAACTCCGAGAAGGTAAAGAGCAACAGAGAGTATTAGAGAGACGGAGTGGATGTTTTTTAGCTCCGTCTTCTGACTTTTAAGAATTTTGAAAAGATGGAAGAAGATAGGCACGCCAAGACCGAGGGCATAGCCCATGTCCGTAAGCCTCCTTGCGCCTTCGGAGATTGGGTCTCCGTAGAGGATGGGTAGAAGTGCATACATGAAACAGAAGGCAAGAAATAGAAAGCTGAGATATCTGAGCCTACCGAGTTGGAGTTTTACTCCTTGCTTTTCGAGGAGGTAATACCAAGCGTACAAAAGCATGGTGCCGTTTATAAACTGGTGAATATGACCAGGAGCCCAGTATAGCCTTTCGTAAAACAGGTATAGCTCTTCCTTACTGCCTGCCTTGGGCAGGGAGGTTAAAAAGGCAAAGAACATGAGAACGGACAGGAGAACCGCAAGAGAAGATAGGTGTTCTCTGGGCTCTTCTGAGAAAATACCCTTCTCCGCATCTTTGAGAAAGTTAAAAGCACTTAGCCAGAAGCCCGCAAAGAAAAGCAGAGCTCCTACCCAGAAAATGGGATGGTCTATGGTGGGAAGGTAATTGTTGGAAACCCCCTTGCCTACACCGGAGAGGGAAACCAGAGCTATAAGAGCTACGCCACCGAGCGATAGATAAAAAGGTAGTTTTAGCTCCTTTCTAAAAGTGAACTGCCACAGGAGTAGTGTGAAGGTGAGGAAAAAGCCAACTATGGCAAGGTCCACATGTCCTATTATGGCATGATAAAAGTAGCCCGGTGGCACGAACTTATACACAGCCGGTGTTCTTGCCACAGCAGCCACAAGGGCAAGAAAGCCGCCGAGACCGAGAGATATTACAGAAAGCAAGAACCACCTTTCCAAGACGCTACCTCCTCATGTCAAAAACCATTATGGAAAAGAGTAAGGCTATGTATAACACCGAATAAAAAAAGATAAAGTTGGAGTTGGTCTTTTTTGAAAAGGTAAACTTCAACGTCAGAAGTAGGTATATGAGACTAAGCACGAGGGCGGAGATAAAGTATATGTATCCCGCAAAACCGTATATGGAAGGCAGAAGGCTTGCGGGCAGAAGGGCGGCGGTGTATACGAGCGTTTTTATCTTCGTATGCTCTATACCTTTAGCCACTGGCATAGTTGGAATGCCTGCGCGCCTGTAATCCTCCGCATACTTAATGGCAAGCACCCAGAAGTGCGGCGGTTGCCACAGAAACATTATGACAAAAAGTATAAGAGCTTCAAAACCTATCTCACCCTTTACCGCAGAGTAACCTATCAGAGGAGGCATAGAACCCGATATTCCACCTATCTCAGTGGCTAAAGGGCTTCTCCTCTTCAGTGCAATAGTGTAAACCATCACGTAGAAAAGTGAGGCAAAAAGAACAAGGGCGGTAGTTAACAGGTTTACCTTCAAAGAAAGAATCACTAAGGAAAGAGCTATTAGCATTAGGCTGAAGAGTGCTGCGTTTTTAGGGTTTATGCTACCGCTGGGAAGCGGTCTTTCCCTTGTCCTTTCCATGAGAACGTCTATATCCCTGTCAAAGAACTGGTTAAGACCGGCAGAGCCAGCGGAGGCTAAACCCGTGCCTAACAAAGTCCAGAAGACAAGCCAAGGTTCTGGGAAGCCCCTCTGTGCAAAATACATGCCAGTAAGCGTGGTGATAAGCACCAGAAGCACTATCCCAGGCTTGGTAAGAACCAAGTAATCCTTTATAACACCACCATAAACCAGAGCTCTACTTACCATGCAGGTTTTATCCTTAAATGGGCGGTATACCTTAGCTGAAGGTTGTAAGTCAGCCAAGCAAAGAGGAAAAAGCCCATGGCGGTATCAAGAAAGACTATAGGTAGGAAAAAGCCAGTCAACACCATGGATATGGCAAAGAGAAATTGGAAGTTTATAAGCACAAAGGCGGTAAGGGTGGTCTTGTTAAAGTTGGTAAGAAGTGCGAGGAGGAAAGATAGCCATGTAACATAAGCTATGTTTCTGTGAGCAAATTGAAGGGCTACCTGCCAGTTGTTCAAGTCTGGGATAAGCTTACCATTGCAGAAGGGCCACTCATGCCCGCAGGCTTCACCAGAGCCAGTATATCGCACAAGAACTCCTGTAATCATAGTGACAACCGCAAAGGCATAAGCCCACCAAGGCACGCCACCGTTTCGCTCTTCTCCCTCAAGAAACCTGTATGTTAACACCAGCGCACCCAGTATTATCATAGATTCGTATATGTGGAAGGACTCAAGAAGCATGTGGGATACATACTTAAGGTTGGGAGCTTCTGACTGTATCATTTTCATACCAGTAAGCGCCGCAGAGATGGTAAAGAGAAGAGCTACAAGGGAGGCTATTTTGGCGGACTTGGGAGAGGTTTTGTGCTTGAACCACAGAAGCGCAAAGGTGGCAAACACAAAAAGACCTGCAAGACTGCTAACAGTTCTGTGCCCCATCTCTAACTTTGCGGATGTGTCCTTTGGTAGCTGGAAACTGCCGTAGCACAAGGGCCAGTCGGGGCAGGCAAGACCAGAGTCCGTAGACCTCACAGCCCCACCCCATATCATAACTATGTAAGTAAAGAGTATGGCAAGCCCTATAGAAAGTCTCAACATAGTTAGTAAATTATATTCCATCTTACTCGAGATAAGTCAGAAGAGAAATTTCTGGCGAGTCATACACACAGATGGTTTGATATGGTATGATTTTAAAAAAAGCTCTATGGAGGTAGAAGCGTGAGAGGGTTATTCTTGTCTGTGGCAGTCTTTGTGGGTGCAGGTCTTATATTATCCTATGTGAAAGCCGGCAGTAGTGCCAGCTCTACTCTGCAGGATTGCACCGTTGTTGTAAAAATCGTGAGCGAACTTAGGAGCGCCTTGACAAGCGCCCAGAAGAACAACATGAACGATGTTATATGCATTCAAGCAGGAACTTACAAGGTAACTCAGCCACTAACCTACTACACAGAGGACGGGGACGATGGGCACAATTTAACCATAAAAGCATTGGGTGGACAAGTGGTGCTTGATGGTGATTC
>JANWYC010000008.1 GCA_025057245.1 Aquificaceae bacterium
GAAGTAAAAATATTAGTGTTAGCTCCATTTTACCTTCCACTTACCAAACTACAGAAGCTCTTGCACTTTAAAGAGAGAGTATACTTCCAGCCCTTCTTCCATAAGCCTTTCCCTTCCTCCTTCTTCTCTGTCAACTACCGAATATACACAGATAACTTCGTAACCTTCCCTTTTACAAGCATGCACTGCTTTTAAGGCAGAGTTCCCTGTGGTTATCACATCTTCAAGAATTACCACTCTATCGCCAGTCTTAAGGTTACCCTCCACCTGTCTACCAGTGCCATGACTTTTAGCTTCCTTTCTAACTACGAAAGGTTTAATAGGGTTTCCCTCAAGGTAAGATACAAAACTGACCGCATAGGCTATAGGGTCCGCCCCGAGAGTGAGCCCGCCCACGCCGTTAGGCTTAAGCTCTTTTAACCTCTCGTAAAAAAGCTTTCCTAAAAGATATACACCCTCTGGGTCAAAGGTAATTTGTTTAAGGTCTATGTAATACCTACTTAACTTTCCAGAGGACAGCCTAAACACTGGTTCTTCTGAGACCTTTAAAGACCTGCTTTTTATCAAAGGCTTTAACTTTTCTACCAGATTTGCTTCCATCAATGCGTAAGATTATAATACAAAACTCGGTGTTGCAAGAAAATGTTTGAGAATTGTCTGACAGGCACACGACAGTAATTATTTAGTGCATGAGAATAATATAGAAAAACTTTACTTCAGAAGCATCACAAAGTTCTAGAGAGTAAGCATCAACTGCTGTGTTTAAAATCTAACTTTCTAATAAGCTTTTCCGCTATAACTTGTAAAAGCTCTGCAAAATCTTATAAAGTTAGACTCAAATCATGAAGCCTAATATCAAACATTAGAGAGTATTTTTCTGGACATAGCGACTCAACCACCTCAAAGCTTGAAACTTATTTCATAAATACCGCCAACCGGGATTAAAGATTTATTAGACAATTCTATATCAGACAGGGTTGCTCATCCTTGTCTATACTTCTCCTGAGATTTTGAGCATAGACTAAGAATGTCGTCTACTCCTCAAGTGCAGAGCTCTAGGGCGGACAGTAGTAACTCATTAGGTTTTTTGAGAATTACTATGGTGTAGCTATGAGCTTTTAGCGTATACTCTACCTAAAATACTATCTGGGGCTTGATATTTAAACAGCTTTAAGTTTGAGTTTATATACACAACGAACTACTAGCCCCTTATGAAACAAGGGCGAGAGACTCAATAGACAACGCATTATAGAGGGTTTTTATGATTTCTCAATTTCTCACCCATCATGTGTATTGCTTATAATTATGGCGTTATGATTAGAGAGCCTATAAAACTGCTTTTTCTCATATTCTCTTATAATTTCATTCTTTACTACATATCTGATTTCTCACCCGTTGCCCTTTTCCCTTCCACGCCCGAAGATGTTCTTATGGTGCTTTCTTTTAGCTCCGCCCTCTATCTTGCATGGCTCTTCGGATACAGAGACAAAACTGTGCCGTGGTTTGCTTACTTATACGCCTTTCTTGTGATTGGTCTTTTCTTCCTGAGGGGAGATTACCACGTTATAACCGGCTTTCTTCCTTCCATCTTACTAACCATGCTACTTACCAGACTCTTCGAAACTCCTGCGGAGGTTAGGTTAAGGGAGCTAAAAGAAGAGAGGAAGAAGCTGGAAGAGGAACTTTCTCGCAATGAGAAGGAAATCTCAGAGCTTTTGGAACAGATGGAACTGCTCAAAGAATTCAACCAGAGGTTAGAAAAGGAAAAAAGTATGATGGAAAGAGAATACTTAAGGCTAAAGGAAGAGGAGCAGGAAAGGCGGAGGGAGTTAGACAGAGAAAGAGAGGAGCTGAACCAAAGGTTGAAAGACAATCAAAAGAAATTACAGGAATATAAAGAGAGACTGGAAAGGCTTACGAGTATGAACAAAGAGCTTTTTGAGATGCTTGAAGTTCTCTGGGAGAAGGAGTCAAAGGGTGGAAAGGATGAGCTCTCAAAGTTAAGACAAGACAGAAAAAAACTTTCAAAGGAGATTGTGCAACTTTATGAGCTTCTTGATGAAGTTTCAAGGGAAAACCAAGAAATAAAGCGAGAAGTAGAAGTATTTAAAAAGGCTCTTGATAGAGAAAAGGAAGAAAAAGAGCTCTTAAAGCTGGAAGTGGAACGGCTCAAAGCTGGGCAGGAAAGTAGAAAGGAGGTTTACAAGGAGATATTTAGTATCCTTTTTGAAAACATTGAGGTGGAAGACAAAGCTCTAAAAGACTTTTTGCAATTTGACAGGGAAACTAAAAGAGAGTTTTTAAAAGAGCTCTTACTGCTTAACATGAAAGGTCAGGAAGAACGGTTTGAGAGTATGAAGGGTTATAAAAACGTGTTTAAACTGAAGCCAAGGGGAGGAAGGATATACTTTACCTTCGGAGAGGATAAGACGTGGAAGGTTATTGGTATGCTGCGAGGGGAGGACGATAAGCTTAAAGACAGGCATACGAAAGAGCTCTTGGTAAAATATAAAAGTTGATAAAGGAGGTGCTGGATGAAAACTCTGAGGGAAACCATGGAAAACCTTATTAACATCAAGTGGGATGGACACATGGTCACCAGCCTATACTTAAGACTGTCTGCTGAGGATAGAGTGGACAGAAAGTATGTTGTGAACTTTAAAAACATGGTAAAGACTCAGAGGGAATATTTGGAAAGGAGGGGGTTAGAAGGCAAGGTCCTTAGCTCCGTGGAGCGGGACTTTGAAAAGATGGAAAGCTTTCTGTCGGAGCCTGCGAACCTCAGAGGTTGTGGTGGTGTTGCGGTATTTTCTTGCTCTGCGGTGAACTTCTTTGAGGTGGTAAAACTACCACATGTATATAAAAACAGGCTGATGGTGTCACTTCATCCCTTTATTAGAGAGATAGCCTCCATAGACGAAGAGTTGGGGAGAGTCGGCATTTTATTAGTGGACAGAAAGCATGTAAGGTTTTTCCTCCTTGACCTTGAAGGTTTAACTGAGGTTGTAAACTTTGTAGAGCCTCTTGCCACCAGAGCTCACAGGTTCCACTCAGGAGGTGGCATGCTCAGAGGTGCGGAGGGCACCATGAAGTTTTCCATGCCTTCAAGAATAGGTGGTCCCAGTATGGTTCAGCACTCCTTTGGAGAATACAGGTTCAACATGAGAATAAAGGAAGAGAAACATAGGCTTTTTAAGATTGCAGGGGATACCCTGATGGAGGCGTGGAAGGAAAACGAGTTTGATAGGCTTGTAATAGGCTCAGATAGAGAGGACATAGTGGAGATAGAAAACCATTTGCATACTTACCTTTTGGAGAGACTAACAGGATACATACAGGTAAACCCTTCCCATGTGGACTCCGAAGAGCTTAAAGAAAAGGTTTTTGGTCTTATTTTTGAAAAGAGCAGGGAGGGAGAGGATAGGCTACTAAAAGAGCTGGAAGAGTTTGAAGGAAAGGGGCTTGCGGTTAGAGGAATTTCAGAAGTTTTGGAACAGCTCTACATGGGAAATGTAAGACTTCTACTCCTGCCTGCGGATTTCAGAAGCCAGGTTATGTTTGTGAAAAGTCTAATCTGCCCATGTTAAAGCCTGAGTGTCCTGAGGAGGAGAAGGCTTACGAGGTGCCAGATGTGGTAGACCAGATTTTAGAACTTGCACTTGAGGAGAAGGCAAGGGTGAAAGTTATAAGCCCTGAACAGGCTAAAAAAATAGATGGACTTGCTTGCTTTATGCGGTTTGCTCTATGAACTATGAAAAGGTAGTCATCCTTATAGATGGTTCAAACCTGTTTCACGCCATAAGGTATATGAACATAAAGATAGACTACCAAAAGCTTCTTGACTTTCTCAAAGAAGACAGAAGGCTTGTAAGAGCCTACTTTTATGGTGCGGTGCCTCAGGAGAGGGACCTTAAGAAAAATAGCCCAGAGTGGGAAAGCTACATAAGGCAGAGAAGGTTTTTAGAAGAGCTCTCTCTTCAAGGTATAAAGGTAAAGCTGGCAAAGTTGAGGAAACTTCCATCTGGAGAATACATAGAAAAGGAAGTGGACATTATGCTCGCTACGGATATGCTTAGCATGGCTTACATGAACGTGTTTGATACGGTGGTGCTCGTAAGTGGGGATAGTGACTTTTCCTACACGGTGGAGGAGGTGCAAAGGATTGGCAAGAGGGTGGAAAATGCCACTTTTAAGAAGACCAGCTCTTACCAACTGCGTAAGATTTGCGACCGGTTTTTGCTTCTTGATGATTACATGGATAGGTTTGTAGTGGAGGAGAAAATGGAAGTGACTCAGGAGGTGAGCTTCTGGGAAAAGATAAGGAAGCTATGGAAAAGGTAGTCTTTCTCAAGACCAGCTATAGCATTTGTCCGAAGGGTTATGTCTGCACTGAAGCTCTAGACGAACCCACGGTGTTAACGGTGGGCAATTTTGACGGAGTGCATCTGGGGCACAGGTTTCTTCTCCAAAAGGTTAAACGCAGAGGCGAAGAGAAAGGCTTGAAGACCACCGTTCTGTCCTTCTACCCACACCCTATCAGAGCTCTATCGCCATACCAGACACCTTGTGAACTTACGAACATGGTTGAAAGAACCCGCCTACTTTTGGAAGAGGGTATTCAAAAGGTTTTTTTCATAAGGTTTGACAAAAGGTTTGCCAGCATGCCTGCGGAGAGTTTTTTGAGGGAAGTGATACACCAAAGGTTAAAGGTTAAACATCTTGTGATTGGATATGACTGGAGGTTTGGAAACAGAAGGGAGGGAGAGATAGAGTTAGCCAAGGAGCTGGGAAAGGAGCTGGGTTTTGAGGTGGAGGAGGCACAGCCTTTTAGGTTAAACGGACACATAGTTAGTAGCACTTTGATAAGAAGGCTTCTCCACATGGGAAGGCTTGAGGAAGCATCTGCGTATCTGGGAAGGAACTACGGAGTAATCAGAAAGGTAGTAGGCGGTGATGCTCGTGGGTCTCTCTTGGGTTTTCCTACCGCAAACCTTCAGAACACGGAGAAACTCTGCCTAAAAGAGGGTGTGTATGCGGTTAGGGTGGATGACAGTCTTATAGGTGTTGCCAACTACGGCACGAGACCTACCTTTGGAGGTCAGAAAAAGGTTCTTGAGGTTCACATTCTTGACTTTATCGGAGACCTGAGGGGTAAGGTGATAAAGGTAGAGTTTTTAAAGTTTATAAGAGAGGAGAGAAGGTTCTCAAGCCCACAGGAGCTCATAAAGCAAATAGAGGAAGATGTGTTAGCGGTTAGAAGTTTGCTCCGATAAGTAGCCTGCGTAAATTACCTTACCATCCTCAGACAAGGCAAAGGATTTCTCCATTTTATCTCTTAGGCCTTTGTTGTTTTGCAAAAAGTCTTTGAGCGTCTTAGGTTCTCCGTGAGCTCTTAGCGTGTATTCTTTCACATCACCATTGTCAAAGTATATTTTTACGGGAAGGCAGTAAAACTTTGAGTTTTCACCATCATGACATCTCTGTATTTCACCCATTACCTCAATGCTAACGCTTCTGGCAACTATTTTCATGATGATTATTCTAACATACACGCTGGGTTAGAAAACACCTATTGCTTGCAGTGTCCAACACCCATTTTGTCTAATAAATCTCTCTTGACTTATGCAAGCATTCTTGGACAGCGTATGTTAAACGCAGAACCTCATAGCGTATTTTAGACTTAGCACGTTGGTAAGTCTGGTATACTATTAACGTTGTGAGGTTGACCTTCCCACTGACCATCATCGGCTTTTTTGTGTTTCTCGCCCTCTTTGCAGACTTTATAGCTCCATACCCATACGCACTGCAAAACAGAAGAGCTCCCTTCCACCCGCCTACAAAGATACACCTGTTTAAAGATGGTCTTCCCACTCTACCCTACGTGCATCCTTACAAGATGAAAGACCAACTTTTTAAAGTATACGAAGAGGACAAAAGCGTATACTGTAGGGTAAAGTTCCTCACGCAGACAACTTACGGCTTTAAGCTATTCTGGGTGGATGAACCATGTAAGCTCTACCTTCTCGGCACAGACAAGTTGGGTAGGGATGTGTTTAGTAGGCTTTTGTATGGTGCAAGAGTTTCCCTTACCATAGGTTTTGTAGGTGTAACGGTAACCTTTCTTCTCGGTAGCCTTATAGGCGGTCTTTCGGGATACTTTGGTGGCAGAGTAGACAGCTTTATAATGAGAATCGTGGAAGTGCTTCTTGCCATACCAACCTTTTACCTTATGCTCTCCCTTAGGTCCGTTTTTCCACTTACCATGGAAAGCCTTCAGGTGTTTATTATGGTGGTTTTTATCCTCTCCTTTCTTGGTTGGGCTGGATTGGCAAGGGTGGTAAGGGGTATGGTGCTGTCTCTCAGGGAGAAGGAGTTTATTCAGTCCGCAAAAACTTACGGTGCTGGCACTTTAAGAATACTCAGAGTTCATGTGCTACCCAATGCCTACTACTACCTTATTGTCTCTGCTACCTTGTCTTTTCCCGGCTACATACTGGCGGAGGCTTCCTTGAGCTTTCTTGGTCTTGGAATACAAGAACCCTTTCCCAGCTGGGGCAACATGCTATCTGACGCAAGAAACGTAAACCTAATATCAGCCCACCCGTGGATACTCTCCCCGGGCATAGCTCTCTTTCTTCTGGTCATAGCCTTTAACCTCTTGGGAGATAACCTTTTAAAGAGAGAAGGAAAATGATAGAAACTCTCGGCATAGTGTTGGAGAACAAGCCACTTTCTAAAAGGTTATACCTTATGGTGGTTGACGCACCTGATATAGGGGAGAAGGTAAAGGCGGGGCAGTTTGTTATGTTAAAGGTCTCAGAAGGGCTTGACCCTATGGGGAGAAGGGCTTTTGCGGTGGCGGATGTGAGAGATAGTAGCTTGCTAATATTCTACGAGTTGGTCGGAAGGGGCACATTTTTACTGTCAAGGCTAAAAGGAGGAGAGGGTATTAGCCTTTTCGGACCTCTTGGCAAAGGTCTTTTTAACCTTGAGGGGAATAAGCATCTTCTGTTAGGTGGCGGTGTAGGGCTTGCGGGTCTTACCCTTTTGGGCAAAAAGCTAAGAGACGAGGGTAAAAAGGTGCTTTTTGTTTACGGAGGGAGGACAGAGGAACATTTAGGTATGGAAGGCTGGCTGTGGGAAGAAGGCTTTGAATACATACTATACACAGAGGATGGAAGTAAGGGCAGAAAGGGGTTAATAACGGAAGCTCTTAAGGAGTTTGATAACTCTTGGAAGGTTCATGCCTGTGGACCTAAGGGTATGCTAAGGGCGCTTAAAAGCATGAAAACTGGACATGACATGTATTTTTCCCTTGAGAGCAGGATGGCTTGTGGGTGGGGTGTGTGTCTTGGCTGTGTGGTAAAGACTACGGAGGGCTACAAAAGGGTTTGCTACGAAGGTCCAGTTTTTAGGGCGGAGGAGGTGTTTTTCTGATGTTCACGGGGCTCGTGGAGAGCGTGGGCGTGGTGGAAAGCCTAAAGGGTGGTAGGCTTGCGGTAAGGTGTGAGCTGGATGATGTAAAGATAGGAGACAGCGTGGCGGTTAACGGTGTTTGCCTGACGGTTGTAAAGCTCCACAACGGTGTTTTTGAGTTTGACCTTTCAGAAGAGACCCTATCCAGAAGCAACTTAAAGCTTCTCAAAAGGGGCGATTGCGTAAACCTTGAGAGAGCTCTCAGAGCTTCTGACAGACTTGGGGGACACATACTTCAAGGTCATGTGGACTTCACCGCGCCTATAGTTCACCTTCTTCAAAAGGGCGAGCATTGGTCTCTGGCGGTGAGAATAAAAGAGGATTACGAAGTTTACTTCGTAGAAAAGGGTTCTGTGGGCGTAGATGGCATAAGTCTTACAATAAACAGGATAGAAGGTTATGTAATACACATAAACGTCATACCTCACACATACCAGAATACTAACTTGAGAACTAGGAAGGTAGGGGATATTTTAAACATTGAGGTGGACATACTGGGCAAGTACGTGGTGAATTACCTTAGGAAGGTTAGAGGAGACCGTTTGCAGAGACTTTTGGAAGACTTCTATAATATAAACGCATGAATACTGTCTGTAGACAAGGCATATACAACAGAGAGGGGGATATAGCTTTCTACGAAGTTATGCTTCAGGATAGAAAAACTGGTGCTTACCCAAAGGGCTTTGACTATCTAAAGGCTACCAGCATATCCATAGACGTGCTTACGGAGATGGGTCCAAGGAAGGTGGGAAAGGGGAAGCTGGTGTTCGTAAACGTGCCAGCCATATTCCTCGAAGCTTCCATGTTTGACCTGCTACCACCTCAGTATGTGGGTATAGAGCTGGTGGAGAACAAGAGACTGTCTAACATCCTACTGGATGCCATACAGGACTTGGTAAGACAAGGTTTTAAGTTTTGCATAGACGACTTTGGCTTTGAGAAGGTGGACTACCTCCCCCTTCTGAACAAATGCCACTTTGTGAAAATAGACCTGAAGAACAACCCATACGACAGAGAGGAACTGAAAGAGGTAATAAACATACTTAAAACTCTAAAAAAGGGTATAATAGCTAAAAACGTAGAAACAGAAAAAGACTACCAAATGGCTTACGAAATGGGCTTTGAATACTTTCAAGGCATCTACCTTTCACCGCCAACACTTTTGAGAGATGCAAGAACCATAGCCTTCCTAAAGTCTACAGTGCTTCAGGTATACGATGCCATAAAGTCAAAGGATATAAAAAAGGTGGTAACCGCCGTTGAGAGGGATGTGGGTGTAACCTACAAACTGCTCAAATTTGTGAACTCCGCCTACTTTCCCAGATTAAAGCAAATTGGTTCTGTAGAGGATGCGGTTATATACCTCGGTTTGGAGAACATAGCCAAGTTTACCATAGTCTTAGCCATATCAGAGATGTTTATAGAAGACGAGGAGAAAGACCTCTGGAAGAGAGCTCTTTTTAGGGCGAGCCTCTGTGAAAAGCTGGCGGAGATGAACCTAAAAGACGTAAAATACAAAGCCTACCTTGTAGGTCTTCTCTCTCTATCCTGGGAAATATTTAGACAAAAACCCGAGGAACTCGCCAGAGATTTGGCGTTGGACAAAGATATAGTGGAAGCCTACGAGAACAGCTTCTCCCCACTGGGTTCCATACTCACTCTTGTGGACTTTCTGGAAGATAGAAGGAATAAGGAAGCTATAGAAAGTGTGGCGAAGAAGATGGGTGTAAAACCAGAGAAGGTTAGCGACATACTAAGTCAGGCTCTGGCTGAGGCAGAGACTTTTGCAGTTTAGTCCGTAGCGTAGCTGTGCATACCAGGGAAAAACAGGTTTACCGCAAAGAAGCATATGAGAACGGCTATAAAACCAAAGACAACCATCCAAGCAGTTCTTTTACCCTTCCAACCGAGCATCTGCCTTGCGTGTAGGTAAGCACCAAAAAATAGCCACACGATAAGAGACCACACCTCTTTTGGGTCCCAGCTCCAGTATCCACCCCAGGCTTCGTTAGCCCAAGCGGCACCCAGAATGATGGATGCGGTCCACAAGGGAAAGACTAAGACGATGGATTTATAGGTTATCTCGTCAAGAACCTCCCTTGAAGGTAAAGGAAGTTGTGGAAACCTTTCCTTTATGAGATAAAATACCGCACCACCAAAGCCTACTGTAAACCCGGCGTAGCCAACAAAGGCGGTGACCACATGCACATAAAGCCAGTAGCTTCTGAGAGCCGGCATAAGAGGCACTATGTCTTTTGATGCGTAGAAAATTGCAAAGGCGGATAGACCAAAAACCAAAGGAACTACCACAGCACCTATCAACCTTATGCCATACTTTCTTTCCAAGAACAGGTATATAAAACCAACCACAAAACTCCAAAAGGTTAGCGCTTCAAAAAGGTTGCTCCACGGTGGATGAGGAACGCCCAGCTCATAGGTTTGGATGGTTCTCCTTACCATGCCCGCAAGGTTTAGAACAAGTCCAAGACCAAGACTTAAAGAAGCGATGATATTAACCATCCTGTCTCTAAGTAGCAAGGTGCTAATGTATACCAACGAAGAGAGGGCATAGGCAAGGGTTGCGGACTTATACCAAAAGGTGTTATCCACCTTTAAAAGCCCAAGGGTGAACCCGGATACTACTAAAAAAACCCAGGGCAGAAAACGGTAGTATCTATCTGCGGAGCTCTCCACGTATACTTCCTTCATGTCTTCTCCGGCTTCACCTCAACTTTTAGGTCCACGCTCACGTCTGTATACAATTTAAGCGTAATGGTGTATATGCCAACCTCCTTTATGGGTGTTTTTATGACTATTTTTTTTCTGTCCACGTCAAAGCCCTTTTCCTTAAGAGCCTGAGCTATCTCCTGAGCGGTTACAGAGCCAAAGAGTCTGCCCTTTTCACCCACGCGTCTGTATATATCCAACATAAGACCTTCCATCTTCTTAGCCAGTTCCCGCGCCTTTTCTTTCTCCTTCTGCAGTTTCCTTGCCCTTTGAGATAGAATACCCTTTACGTGTTTAAGGTTTCCCTCTGTGGCAGGAAGGGCTATACCTCGGGGTATGAGATAGTTTCTGGCAAAACCGTCTTTGACGCTTACCACATCTCCAAAGACACCATAGCCCTCAAGGTCTTTAACGAGCACTACCTTCATACTCTACCTCCTTACGCAACCAGATATGGCAAAAGGGCAAGCTGTCTTGCTTTTTTAATCTCCCTTGCCAACATCCTTTGATGTTTGGCGCAAACGCCCGTTTGCCTACTACCCATAATTTTTCCGCGCTCTGTTATGAACTTTTTTAACTCCTCGTAGTTTTTGTAATCTGGTTCCTTATTCCCCTCACAGAAGGGACAGTTTTTCTTCGCAGACCTTTTAAGCACTTCCATAGAAAACCTCCTTAAAATGGTATTTCATCATCTTCAGAATTAAAAGGCTTGTCTTCCATGTAAATCTCTTCAGAAGATTGTTCCGCCGAAGACTCCTCAACCTTTGGTTTGCTTATAATCCTTATGCTGTCCGCAAGTATACGCACCCTGCTCTGGGTGTTGCCTTCTTTATCCGTCCACTTTTCTTGAACCAGCCTACCCTCTACCAGCACCATGTATCCCTTTGAAAGACGCGTGGACAAGCTCTCCGCCAGCTTGCCAAGTGCTTTAACTTCAAAAAAATGGCTCTCTTCCCTCCATGTTTCTCCTGACATATACCTTCTGTTGTATGCCAGAGAAAAGTCCGCTACCTGAGAACCTGAGGGCAAATACCTTATAGTTGGGTCTCTGGTTAACCTACCTATGATAAGGACCTTATTCAGCATTCTTCTCCGCCTCCCTTGCGTGCATGTTCATCCATCTTATCACATCTTCGTTTATCTTGTAGTAAAAGTCAAGCTCGTTGGTGAGTTCTGGCTTTTCAGAACTTATGTGTAAGATGGCGTATCTGCCGTGGTTAAACCCCTTTATAGGGTATGCCAACTGCTTTGTCCCCCAGTCTATTGTGTTAAGAACCTCGCCACCCTTTTTCTGAACAAAGTCTTTTATCTCCTGAAGTCTTCTCTGAAACTCTTCCTCCGACAGGGTGGGTTTAAAAACTACTACGCTTTCGTAGTTACGAACCGCTTTATAATACCTTCTTGCCATGCTTCACCTCCTGGGCTTTTTTGGTCCCTGCACTACCGCAGGAACGAGGTTAAGTGCTATTATATCACAATGGACATAAAAAAAGCAAAACTTGAGAAACTACTCATGGAAGAGCTGGCAGGTTTTGTTATGAGAGAGCTAAAAGACCCAAGACTACCTACGGTGGTTATAACGCACGTGGAGCTCTCAAAGGACAAGACTCACGCCAAGATTTATTTTACCACTTTAGAAGAGGGCTTGGAAAAAGAAGCGGAGCAAGTTTTGGAAGGTGCAAAGAACCACATAAGGGCAGAGCTTACGAAAAGATTGAGAGTAAGAAGACTGCCAGAGCTCCACTTTGTCTTTGACAGGGAGCTAAAAAGGATGGAGAAGATATGGGAGAGGTTGTAAACGTAAGGCTTTTGGCTGAGAGCTCTTACAGTCTGAACCCACCTTCTGGTAAACTTCTGTACATCCTCGGAAGAGAAGGTAGAGTAAGGGAAGAAGACCTGATTCCTTCTTCCTCCGTAGACCCGCTTATACCGTATCCCATGTTGAACCCTCTGCAAACCCTTTTTTACAAGCTATACAGTGGTGGAACTGCTCTGATTGCCTCACCCACATCCTCTGGCAAAAGCCTACTTGCCTACCTTTTCATGAAAGACCTAAAAGGTAGAGTGGTATACACTGCGCCTACGAGAGCTCTCGTCAGAGAGAAGGCGGTGGAGTTTAGGCGATACTACCCAAGGGATGTTGAGATGAGGACGGGGGAGAGCGTGATAGAGAACTTTAAGAACCCAAGGGGTAAGGTAGTAGTAAGCACTTACGAACACTTAGCTTACGCTTTTAGAAACTCCGCAAGCTGGATACATAGCGTGGAAGCGGTGGTGGTAGACGAGGTGCATCAGGCTTCAAAGAGGTGGATATTGGAAGAGGTCATCACCGCCTGTTTAAGAAAGGATATACCCATGCTCTGTCTGTCTGCCACACTTCCGGGTATTGAGGATTTATCCAGATGGGTAGATGCTAAGCTGGTAATAGAAAGCGCATGGAGACCGGTGCCACTACACAGGGATGTGAGAAGGCTTATGGAGTTTGAGCCAGTGGTGAGCTTGAGTGAAGGCTCTAGTGAGGAAACCATGGCAGGCAGGCTGTTTAATGCACTTTTTTCGCTGAGAAACAGCGGGGATAAGGTTATACTCTTTGTTCACAAAAAGAGCTTGGGTTGGAAAATCCTTGAGCTGGCAAATCAGGAAAAGGTAGGCATTATGAACCAGACGCTACCCTTTGATGCGGAGGAGGGAAGAGAGCCAGAAATAGCCTTTCACAACGCAGACGTGCCAAAAAAAGAAAGAGAGGAAATAGAGGAGGCTTTCAGAAACCGCAATCTTAACACCCTTATAGCCACGCAAACCTTAGCTTACGGCGTTAACCTACCCGCAGACAGGGTCATAATAATGGTAAAGTTTATCAAAAAGCCTGAAGGAACAAAGATTATGCCAGATAGCCTTGATATACTCCAGATGGAAGGAAGGGCTGGGAGGTTAGGCATTAAGGAAGAGGGATACTCGCACCTTATAGTTTACGGCGCCAAGGGTGAAGAACTGCAAAGAGAGCTAAGAGAGAGTCTCAACGCACCCTTTAAGACCGCATTGATGGACTACAGGAATAACCTTGATGCTCTGAGCTTTTTCTTGCTTCTTGCACATATGTATGAGGGTAAAAACTACAAAAGCTACCTCAAGAAAACCTATTCCTTCGCAAAGGTAGGCAACAAAACTGTGGAGCAAGTGGAGGAGTTTCTCAGAGAGCGTGGATACCTTCAGAGCTACACGCCTACGGATAAGGGTCTTTTCTGTATAAAGACGGGCATACCGCCCACAAGGTTTGAGGAGTTTCTACGCAGGAAGTCTGCCCTCGTAGACCTTATGGCTACCGTCAGACCACTTCTTCACATGAGGAAGTTTGAAAGTCTGTTTGACTTTTTGAAACGCAAGGAAAGGTTTGAGCAAGACATGGAAATTGTCAGAGGCTTAATCCTACCTTGTGGAAAGGGATGCTATCAAGATAACACTGACCAGTTTCTTTTCTACACTAAGGGTCTTACTGCTAGGTATGCCAACGTAAAGCATCCGCCGGGAGAGTTTTCCTATCTTGCCACAGACGCCTTGCACCTTATGAGAAATCTTCTGGAGATAAAAGCTCAGGGTTTTTACACGCTAAAGAGTATGGACATAATCAAAATAGCTCACTCCGTCAAGTACGGCATAGAGCATGAGTATGCAAGCCTTGTGGGTATAAAAGGTATAGGTCATATAAGGGCAAACCTTTTAAAGGAGGTTATCTTAGAAGTGGGCATAACTCCACCGGATGTTTGTTCGCCTACGGAGGAATTTTTAGAAAAGCTCTCTGGTTTTGAGGAAGCACTCTTGGAAAAGTTTATTTCGTATAGAGAGTTTTCTCAGGAAAAGGCAAGGGAGGAGCTTAAGAAAGTCTCCATAATACTTCAGAACAACGCAGGAGGATACATGGTGGATGACAAAATCCTGCTTGCTTTCGGTCTTTTCACCGTCGGAGCTGACGCCTTCAGGTTTAAGAAATCAGAACTTATCCAACTCCTTAGGGAAGTTAGCTAAAACATGCTCTCAAAACCTGTTATGGCAATCTTGCACAGGGATAAGGACATACTTCGTAGCTTTCTTTCAGAGCTCCCAGTGGGTAGAGTGTCAGAGGTGTTCTACTTTGAGAACCTGCAAAGGTATTACCGCCCTGAGATGGGTGAGGAACTATACAAAGTCTTCCTGTCTCTTAAAGGTTTTATGTGGAGGAATGAGCTTAAGGACTTTAAGCTCTGGGCTATGGAGTGGGAGAGGGCTTATTCATGTCATAACAGGAGAACTCTCAACATAGACCCTGGGTACGTGGAAGAGAGCCATCTTGTTTTAGCGTCTTCCAAAAAAAGGGGTGGCAGGTTGTATTTAGGTGAGGGTGTATACGCAGAAATTGAATACCTTTTTGTTTACGAACGCTTTAAACCTCTTTACTGGACATACGGAGACTATAGAGACAAAAGGGTAAAAAGCTTTTTTGAGCTAGTAAGAGAAGACTTTCTCAAAGAACTAAAGCTTGCAAGACAGAGGGAGAAGTTTGTAGTTTACAGGTTTGCCAAGGATAAGCTCTACGAGGAAGTCAAGCCTTGGGGACTGGTCAGTGAAGTAGAGGCTTAAACTTGAAGAGCCTACATTCTCTACAAAAGGTTTTATCTCAAGAGCCAAACTCTCTGCTGAGTCTATGACTTTCACAGATTCACCTAAAAACTCTTCTATAACGGGCTTTATAAGTGGGTAATGGGTACATCCTAGTATTAGAGTGTCTATGTGCTTCCCCTTTAGCTCCTCAAGGTAATGCTTTACTATACCCCTTGCCACATCACCTTCTAAAATACCTTCTTCAACTAGAGGAACTAACAGAGGACAAGCCTTTTGAAAAACCTCAACGCCCTCTTTTTCCAAAAGCCTTTTGTATGCCTGACTTGAAACTGTAGCTCTTGTTCCTATAACGCCCACCCTTTTAGTCTCTGTAGTGCACAACGCTCTTTTTACGCCCGGCTCTATAACACCAAATACAAGAACTGGTAGGTTTTCTCTCAACGTATCTAAAGCGTAAGAACTGGCGGTATTGCAGGCAACTACAAGAAGGTCAACGCCCTCACCCATGAGAAACTCCGCACATTCAAGGCTGTATTTTACAACCGTATGAGCGGACTTATCACCGAAAGGCACTCTTGCGGTATCTCCTAAATACACAAAGTCTACACGAGGATAAAACCTTAAAAGGGCTTTGAGAACCGTTAGCCCACCGACGCCTGAGTCAAAAACACCGATTTTCATCTTTGTTTAATCCTAAATTCTTCATATATTATATGATCATAAACTATACGTCGGGTGAGAAATTCAGAGCGTGAAGAAGCCTGTTGTAAAAAGCCTTCCATAGGGTTGGTATCATTATAATA
>JANWYC010000090.1 GCA_025057245.1 Aquificaceae bacterium
ATGCTTTCTGGGACCTGATATTCAAGCACTTTTGAGTTTGTTTTTACGAAGAACCACGAGAGCCTTACAAGCCAAGGGTTAAGGGCTTATTAGACAATTAAACATAAGCGTAGATGACTGAGAGTTTCCAACGGAAGACTTTTATGATTTGCTGTGTCTAATATCCAACTGTTTAATAAGTCTCTCCGCTCCAACTCGTAAAGGTTTTGTGAACTCTTATAAAATTAGACTCAAATCCTGAAGTAGCCTAACATCAAGCCTTAGAGAGTGTTTTTGGATATAGCACTACATCAAACACTTTCCAGCCTTATTGGCAATCTGTTTACCTTGATGTTGTAGCCCCACAGAAGTGCGTTGGCTACCGCTGGTGCAGTGGGTGGCAGTCCGGGTTCTCCCACACCGCCCATGGGTCGTTTTGAAGTGAGTATGTGCACTTCTATTTGAGGTGTGTCTTCCATAGTTAGCAGAGGGTAAGTGTGAAAGTTGGTGTTTTCCACACCGCCGTTTTTAAACTTAACCTCTTCCCTTAGTGCCATGCTTAAACCCATAAGGATAGCCCCTTCTACCTGAGAGACTATTAAGTCTGGATGGACTGCCATAGGACCTACGTCTATAACCGCTACCACACGATGAACCTTTACCCGTCCGCTCTTCCTGTCGTAAGAAACCTCCGCTACTTGACATACATGACTGCCGAAGGATTGGTGGTATGCCAGACCCATGGCTTCGCCTCTTTGAGGCTTTCTACCCCAACCCGCCTTCTCCGCAGCGGTCTGAACCACCCTGTAGGCTACTGGGTTATCCTTTAAAAGTCTGAGCCTTAACTGCACTGGGTCCGTTTTTGTCTGATGTGCTACCCTGTCTATGAGTGTTTCTAAAATAAAGGCGTTGTGTGTAGAGCCTACAGACCTCCAGAACCAAGCCTTTACGGGCAATTGCACATCCACCCTCTCCACATGCAGGTTAGGTATGGCATAGGGCATATTTTTTATACCTTCCACCGATGCTCCGCCACCCATGAGGGGCTGAACCGCTATTTTAAAACTCAGAGAGTTTATGCTTCCGTCAGTGTTAGCCCCCACCTTTACCAAGGCAACGCTGTATGGTCTAAAGTAGCCAGACTTAATGTCATCCTCTCTCGTGTAGATGAGCTTTACTGGTCTGCGCACTCTTTTTGATATTTCGAGGGCTTCACCTACAAACTCAGCGTTAGCTTTTCTACCAAAGCCTCCACCCAAGTAGGTGGTTATTACCTTTATTTTACTCTCGTGCAGACCGCTAACCCTTTTGGCAGTTTCCAAAACCCATGTTTGAGACTGGGTAGGTGCGTAAACTATGCACTCATCCTTTTTTACCCACGCAAGGTAAGACATGGGTTCCATCGTAGCATGGTATAGGTAAGGTTGCGTGTAGGTCTCTTCTATTTTTACAGGGGATTTTTCGTAAGCCTTCTGTGGTGAACCTTCTAACTTTACTACGACACCGCTTTCTCTTAGCTGTTGACGAAAGTATCTTTCAAAGTCCTTGTCATCCCACCCTTTTACAGAGCTCTCGCTCCACTCCACTTTGAGCTTTTCCCTTGCCTTCTGACAAGCCCAGAAAGACTCCGCACAGACCACCACTCCGGTGGATATGGTAAAAACGTCAACTACCTCGGGCATTTTCTTAGCTTCGGTGGCATCTACTTTTAGAGCCTCCGCACCAAAGTAAGGTGGTCTTTCTACCACCGCATAGAGCATGCCCTCTTCAAAGGTGTCTATGCCAAAGACCGCCACTCCATCCACCTTCTCCGGTGCGTCAAGCCTTGGTGGAGACTTTCCTATGTATATAAATTCCCTCTCTTCCTTTAGTCTCGGTTTTTCTGGTATGGTCTCCTTTACCGCAAGCTCCACGAAGTCTCCGTATGGGTATTTTCTGTCTCCGAAGACAATGTAGCCACCTTTAGCGGATAGCTTTTCCTTTGGCACGCCTAACTTCTTACTGGCAGAGGACAGAAGCATCTCCCTCATACTGGCACCCGCAAGCCTCAGAGTCTGATACATGTTTTTAACGCTGGTGCTACCACCGGTAAGCTGTATACCCATCTTGGGGTCAACGTAAGCCCTTCCCGCAGGTGCGGGTTTTACCCTTATGTTATCCCAGGGAAAGTCTAACTCTTCCGCTATCAGTAAAGGAAGTCCGGTGTATACGCCCTGACCCATCTCAGACTTGTTAACCAGTATGGTAAGGTAGTTATCCTTGGAAAGGTTTATCCACAGGTTAGGTGCGTAGCCTTTGGGAACTTCCTTAGCTTTTAGCACTCTGTAGCCTTCTGGCATTAGCATCACTGAAAGGATAAATCCGCTCAGCTTTAGAAAGTCCCTCCGGTCTATCATGTCTTATTCTCCTTTAGTAAGGATTCTACCGCCTTTAGTATTCTTGGATAGGTGCCACATCTACAAAGGTGGGAAGACAGCCTCTGCACTATCTGCTGTCTGTTAGGTCTCGGATTTTCCAGCATCATGGCGTAAACCTCCATTATCTGACCCGTCTGACAGTATCCACACTGAGGCACTTGGTGTTTTATCCAGGCCCTTTTCACAGGATGGTCTGATGGAATGCCCTCTATGGTAACTATCTCCTTTCCCACCGCATCCTTTACCTGAACTTGACAGGACCTTACCGCCTTACCGTCCATAAGCACCGTGCATGCACCACACAGCCCTATACCACAGCCAAACTTCGTCCCAGTGAGCCTAAGCCTCTCCCTTATAACCCACAGCAGGGGCTCGTCTTCGTAGGCTCTTACCTTGTATGCTCTACGGTTTATCCTGAGAGAAAACTCCTTTACCATGGAAACTTACCGTTCCATTTTTCCTGACCATACTTATCCAAGTTTGACCACCTGAGTAAGTTATCAACCTTTAAAGCAGAAGTGTAAACCACGTGGAGATAAGCAATGAGCTTAGAAAGAGAAAAAACGCTAAGAAGAGCTCTCCAACCTGCCATTCCCCGACGGAACGGAATTCTGCCAGGAGTAGCGGAGAACTTATAGCCCTCCGCTTTTGAATGACAGGCTGACAAGGCTTTTAAGGCGATGTTTACTGACGCTACGTAGTCTCTGTCATAAGTGCCGCAAGAACACTTAAGATACAGCCCTTCTTTTTTAACTTGACTACCGCACTTATGACAAAGAGAACTTGTCTTGTGCGGATTAACCTTTACGAGCTTTATTCCTTCCAAGCTTGCTTTGTATCTTAGCTTTTCTTCCACTCTTGAGTAAAACCACTGACTGAAGCGTCTTAGGGCTTTTGAACTCTTCCACTCTGGCACTTCCTTAAAGGACAGGTTCTCTATAGCTATGTGAGTGCATGCGTAAGCACGAGCGTGTTCTACTACGAGATTGGTAAAGGTTTCAAGGATTTGTTTTCTCAGGCTTCTGACCTTACGCCATAGAAGTTTTTGTTCTTGGTATAGGTGTTTAAGTCTTGACTTTAGCTTCTCTTTTTCCTTTTGTAAGCTTGTAGAGTGCAAGCTATCTCCTATGCGGTCTATCTTCTTCTCAAGGTTGGATATGTTCACTTCCAACCTTTCAATCTTTCTCAGAAGTTCCGTTTTGAAAAACACTGGCTTTGAGTGTCCTTCTTGACTTGCTACTACTCCTACCGCAAGCCTTTTCTCTGACGGCGATAAATCAAGGGCTAAAATCCGAACGTGGTCTTCTTCTCTTTTTCTCTCTGGCACTTGAAAGGGAATGACGAGTCTATATACGCTATAGCCAGAAGAGAGTTCCACTCTTTTTATCAGTGGCGCTTGAACTTCACAGCCTTTTGAAAGCATTCTGGCAACTTTCTTAGGACACGGTTTTCTTACTCTTATCCACTTCCAACCTTCTGAAGTAGGAACTTTAAGTTCACATAAAGCAAACCACAAAGAACCTTTCCTTTCAAACCTTAGCTTCTTAAGTTGTCCTGAATGGACGCTATCGTCAGCGGAAGTTATCAAAACTTTGCCTGAGAACGTGGGCTTGTTAGCTAAGAAAAAGTCAGGCTTATGTCCTTTTTTTAAAAGCTTCTGAACCTGCCTTTTGACGTTAAGAACAAAGCCTTGAGAGTAGCAGAGTTTTGTGGCTACTTCCCTTTCAGGCTTTTCAATCCTTGAAAGGTCTTGCGAGAAATATTCAAAAAGTCTTCTTCTGTCTATCTTAGACCTTACTATCTGCCCTGCCATTTCAAGGGCATTTCTGTAAAGCCTTGAAGGAACTCCGTCAGGTTTTTGGAATAACGCCTTTAAGAATACCACAGGCACTACCTTTCTCACTTAACCTATCCATAGCCTGAGAGTTCCACAAGCGGTCAAGGAAGGAATTAGTCAAATTTCTGAAAACGGAAAACAGCCTGTCAAGCGCAGGATACGTGTTCTGTGGCAAGGTCAGTTCGTAGCTAAGCGTTGGCATGCTTTAGCTCCTTAAGCGCCCTTTTGACTACGCTTGCTTGCATGCCGTGGAGTTTTCCCGCAAAAGAAGTTAAAATGCTTATAAGGTCTTCTACGAGCTCTTTCTCAGGCTCTTTAAATTCCTTGCCTTGAACGCTTACCACTTGAACGCCTAAAGCTTTGAAAAATTCCACAAAGTAGTCGTAGCCAAATCTGGTAAGCCTGTCTGGATAGGTAATGTAAATCTTCCTTATCTTTCCAAGACTTGCCAGTTCTATGAGTTTCAAAAGCCCTTTTCTTCCTTCTTTAATGCCGCTTGCTACGTCCTTGACTTCGTAAATCTTTACGCCCTCTTCTTGAACTACGCTTTTTAAATACTCTATCTGTCTTTCAAGGTCTTCCAGTTGGTCTCTGGAAGATACGCGGGCATATACCGCAACCGCACTTTCCTTTTTCTGTCCTATTAGCTCCATAAGCGCCTGATAAGAGTATCTTCTATGCTTTCCTACTCGCACGGGCTTTAGTCTTCCTTCCCTGTCCCACCTTCTTAAGGTGCTTTGACTGACGCCCAACACTTTACTTGCTTCCCTGATGGTTAGCAATCTTTCCATAAGAATAAATTTAAGCAAGATTAGTAAAAAATCAAGTTAACTGCAGTTTACCCTTCAAGTTTTTTTTACAGCACTGTCTCACGAAATTATAATTAGACTAAAGTGGATTAGCGGCAAAATCTTATGATTTTAATTATACATTTTTGAAAAATACACTATAAACATATGCTAAAACTTATATACTCTTGACACAAATCAAAAAATCTGTAAAATAAATCACAAACTTTTAAAAGGAGGTTAGGTATGCTGTCAAAACAAAAG
>JANWYC010000091.1 GCA_025057245.1 Aquificaceae bacterium
GAAAAGGGCATTTTAAGACTGTTTATGACCTCAGAAAACAGTAAGAGCGCCTCTATCGCTTTTCTTATCTTGTCTTCTCTTTTCATGGATGTGGATACATCTATAAGTAGTTTAAAAGCTAACTCTTTTCTTACCCGTTCTTGCCTCTTCATATAAAACCTTCCCCTTCCAATGCCTACCTCAACGCTAAGGGTCTTGTTGTTCATCCTCTTGCCGTAAAAATACTTGCCAGACCATCCCTCATCTTCCTCCGGCATAAGACCCCTTAACTTTCTCTTCAAGATTTCTGCGTAAGGTAGAACGTTAGAGAGAAGAGACCTGTGCATTCTGAACTCTTCCTTACCAAAACCGTAAACCTTCTCATAAAGTTTGTCTTCTTGAGAAAGCTCCGTATGGCTTTTTCCAAAAGAGAGACTTCCAGACGCAGATTGTTCCTCCCAAGGCTTTATAACAAACCTAAGAAACCCGCGGTGTTCCACGTCCACTTCAAGGGTCTTGGGTAGATAATTGCTTATAAACTCCACATCTCTTTCTATCAGGTCTAAATAAGACATTTGCCTGAGGTAGTCTCTCATCCAGTCTGGCATGCTTTTTAAGCTTCTCAGTATTTCTCTTCTATCCGCTTCTGGGATGTCTACCGCTCTTTTGTCCTTGTTTTCTCTGATTATCTGTTGAAGGTTCTCTGGAAGTTTTTTTAAAAGGTCTGTCATTATCCTTCCTTTATGTGCGTCTTTTCTTGCCTTTCCTCGTGCCTCGTCAAGCAAAAGGTCTATAAAGTTTACTTCCTGAGACCTTTCAAGGTACGCCATATACCTACCTAAGAGCTCTTCCACTAAAAGGTTGTAGGCGTCTTTGTTGTTTGCCTCAAGGTATTGGTAGAAAAGCCTTTCCATGTTCTTCTCTATTGCCTCTTTTGCCAGCCAGTTTTTGAGAAAGGAAAGGGCAAAAAGGTGATGGGGATAGTAGGTCTCAGACGAGTTCAGAGTATTTTCGTATTTTCTTTTTAGCCACGTTTGGCTTGATGGGTATTTACTGGACAATTTGTAGTCCGCCTTTATACATTCAAAAAGGGCATACAGAACCAGAAAGGAAGTGGGAGTAAAACCAAACCTGTGAAACTCTCTCTGTCCAAGCCTCCACAGGTAAAGGTCTGTGTTTAGCAAGTATTCCACTTCGTGCCTTATGATGTTTATGGCTTCCTCTTCTTTCTTTGTAGCACATTCCTGAAGGTGGAAAACTACACCCGCCGGCTTTTTTGCTACGTCTGGAACTTCCTCCAACTCTCCTCCAGCCCACATCTCCGTAAGTGGCAAAAACTTAGGGTCGTATCCTGCACCCCAACCTTCATAACTTGCCTGAACTTTTAGTCCATACTCGTCAGAAATCAGCCTTTCTATGACCTTCCACTTTTCCTTCACTTTTCACCTATGACCATAATAGCACCCGGTCTCTTTATCCTTGGTGCTACCACCTCCATAACCCTAAAGTTATGAACCATGTTCGTAGACTCCACAAAGGCTAAGCTTACGTCAAGCCCAACCACTATATCCATGTTTTGAGGACCTGCGGATACGAGAATAGCCTTATCCTCTGGCACTATGGGTGTATGATAAACGTCTTCTACTAACTTTTTGACCTGCTCTATCTCCAAAAGTCCTGTATTGTGATAAACTCTGTTGAGTTTAAAGTACTGCTTTGGGTTCAGGAGAAGGTAGTAGGGTCCGTAAAAGCCCTTCTCCGACAGTTTTGAAACCGCAAGAGATACATCACTAAAGGCGTTTCCCAACACTTCCCAGTCACTCATAGACATCCCCTGCCTACCTTCTACAGATAGAAAGCCCTCTATATCCAACTTTTTGTTTCCGTGTATTATCAGGCTATCCTCCGCTACCGCAGTGGCAAAAGCTGCTGCGCAAGCTTGAGATGTATCTAAGGGTAGGTTAAATTGACGGTAATATTCTAAGTCTCTCCAGCTTATGGAAAAGGGTTTGTATAGAGTGGGTAAGATTATATGCTTTCTCTTTCCAGTCCTGACGGGCTCGCACGCTTCACTCTCTTCACCTGGTCTTACCTCACAAACCCCCGGCTCAACGCCGAAGTAGACATCGTAGGATATAACCTGATGCCCCACACCTATGGGACCTACCACCGACGTAAACCTTCTACAGACTACAGTCTTCTTTACCACTTCCAGAATTGCCTCCTCCATCTGTTGCCATTCTTCAAATGTCAAGGGTGACTGGTCTTTGCCGAGAAAATCCATTTTACTACCTCCTTTAAATTGGATAATTTATAGTATAGAACAAAATTTGCGTTAAGGAATAGCTCGCAGACACTCAATGTTTACTATTTCTAAGAATACCTTTTGAAGCTCAACGCTTGAATAATTCCGTTTCAAACGATTGTAAAAACGGAACGGATAACAGCTTGACAGAAACATAAAAGTTAGCAACTATCTTATGTATCTAAGTATGCTCATATCCCTCTGGTCTGCAATTATACGCATCAGGGCTTCGTAAGCTATCCTATATCGCGTGTATTCCATTATACTCTCAGAAAGCTCCACATCCTCAAGGTCAGATTTATGTTTGTTTAAACTATCCTCAAGGTTTTCATACACTAACTGAAGGTTTTTCACCTGGGAAAGCACGCTACCAACCTGAGACCTTCTAAGTGCAACCCTGTCAAAAGACCTTTGCAAAAGCATAAGGTCCGTATCGTCTGGATGCTTACCACCGTTAAGTTTATCGCCTATTGTTTTTACGACTTCAAGCATATTGGGAGAATAAAAATCAACACTGCCCACGTCAAAATCACCACCTGTCGTATCGGATACGCTTATGTTATTACTGACTTCCGTTGGTATAAGCACGAGAGAGTAAGTTCCGTCAGTTTTTTGGTTAACCCTCGCCTGAAAAAGACTTGAATGGTTAGAGTTTATAAAGTTCACCAAGTCGTTTAGAGTCTGAGTTGTGGGGTAGTTTATGTTTGTAGTGGTAGTTCCTACGGTTACGCTTATAGTGCCGCCAGTGGTGAAATTCACGCCAGTGCTTGTAAAGGTTGCGTTAGAAATTGCAACGTTGACTTTGAAAACCTCTCCCCCGTTTAGAAAAACATCCACTTGGTAGTTGTCAGAAAGCCAGACCTTAAAGTTCTCCGCGGAAGCCTTATACTGAAAGTTGTTATCGTCAAAGGGTTTGGTTGTTAGCCCTGCACCACCGAATATGTAGTTGCCACCTATCTGGTCGTTCATTCTATCAAGAAGAACTCTTATATTGGAAGAAAATACCTCACCAATAGCTCTAAGCTGTTCTGGTTGAACCACACTGTTTTTAGCCTGTATGGCTTTTGCATACAGAAAGTTGAGACTCTCCTCTATCTTACCAAGATTAAAGTCCACGTAACTCAGAGAAGTGTCCGCAAATAGCCTGTTCTTTGAATATTGAGATAGCTGTGATATGTCCTTTTTTATCTCCAATAGGTCATAAGTAGTAGGAGGGTCGTCGGATATGTCCATGTATTTCCTACCTGTGGATATCTCCAGAGTTTTGTCTGAAAGTTTCTTCCTTAACTTTGCATCCTGTTCTTGAAACAGTGAAAATATTAAACTATCTGGCACTTTCATAGCTTTTCACCTCATACCATATTTATGGTTGCCTGAATCATTTCATCCATGGCGTTTATAGTTCTCGCCAATGCCTCGTAGCTCCTCTGAATTTTCATAAGCTCAATAAATTCGTTATCTACAGAAACTCCCTGTATGTCATGTATCCTGGTCTCAAGAGAGGTTAACAAGGCACTTTCTATTTCATGCTTTGTCTTTAAGTCTCTTTGTTTTGAAGCTATAGTGTCAACAATCTTATTATACAACGCACTTAAACCTCGCCACCAATTTTTTGAGAAACCCATGAACTCGTCAACTTTTTCGTAGTCAAGATTTCTCATGTATGAGTCCGCGCTACTACTTATAGCCACGTCCGCTATTTTTGTGCCAGTAAACAGAGGCTCAGAACGATGCACGAGGTTATTACTGTCCCTGATGGTATAACTTGGGTCTGTGGTGGTTATCACCATGGTATAAGTTCCATCGGCGTTTGTCACTATATTAGCCGCGAAATTTCCCGTGAGCGTAGGATTGTTATTTATTGTGTTTACGAGATTACTAAGAGTTGTTGTAGAAGTATAGTTTATAGTTACTGAAGTAGTAGCAGAGATGTTAAAGATTATACTTCCAGAGAATCCAAAAGCGGTTGAAGTGGTCTCCATATTGTTAAACCAATACCAGTTGTTAGTTGCCTGCGCATTTAGAGGCAATTTTATTTCGCTGATTAATTTCTGTGTGGCTTTTTCAAGTTCATCTGTATATTCTTTAAGGTCTTTGTGAAAATCAAGAAGTCCCCTAGTCCTTCCACCGCTTATGAAGTCGCTTATGTCTACTTCAGAACCATCCTTTGACTTCCACAGCACTCTTTTGTTACCAGCGTTGTACTTTAACTCCCAGCTGTAGCGGTCTTCCACAAGCACAAAGCCCGAGTCTGTTTCCACTCTTACCCTACCTATTTCATCCTCCCGAACATTTATGTTAATGAGCTCTGATAGCTCCCTCAGGTATTTATCCCTTTCATCGAGTAAGTTCTTATAATCCTTTCCTCTGGTGTAAGTCTGGGCGTAGCCCGTGAGTATTTCTTGGTTTGTCTGAGCTATCTTTTTAGCCAGAGTGTTTATCTTATTGAGGTAAACTCTCATGTCATAATCGGTGCTTGCCACCATCCTGTCCATGTCCGCCTTCCTGTCTTTTATATAAGACATCAAGCTTTGTGCAGAGTTTAAAAGCTCGCTTCTTGCTCCCTCGTTGGTCGGTTCTTTCATAAGGTTCTGATAAGCCTTGAAAAACCTGTCCACGTACTCACTGCCACCGAGACCTTGAGTAAATTCCTGAAAAAGACGTTCCACCTGAGCATTACCTTTTATGGATGTATCCAAGGAAGAGACAATAGAGAGCTTTTGGTTTCTTACCAGCATGTAATAAAAATTCTGAGTCCTCTGAATTTCATCCAACTTTACGCCCACTGGTGCAAAACTGGTTATGATAGCCTCTTCTTGAACGTAGTTAGGATTGTTAGCGTTCAATATATTTCTACTCCTCACGTCCGCAGACTTCCTAAACATTTCAAGCCCTTGAGCCGCTATACTGAAGGTAGCACCAAACATATTTACCCCCTTCTAATAGAATAATATCGTAAAA
>JANWYC010000092.1 GCA_025057245.1 Aquificaceae bacterium
CGTGAATATAACACAAAAATACACCTCAAACTCGCTACGGAAACAACACCCTATTCAGTTGCCAAGATGCCAAGGGACTACAACAGCCCCTCAATTAAACACCACCATAAAGCATAACACAAGAAAAACAAAAAGTCAAGCTAACCTAAAACCATCTACCAGCCTCTCGCAGTAGTGGGCAAAAGGAATAAAACCATCGCAATTCCACACAATGGGATTAAAACAGCATCTAACTGTCTAATAAGTCTCTCGTGTTTGACTTGCAACGGTTTTGTAAACCCCCGTAAGGTAAGACTCAAATTCTTTTATTGAGCGTCAGAGAGTATTTTTGAACGAAGTAAAGGCAAGAGCTCTGTTATGCGGTCAGATACTAAGGCAACATTACCGGGATGGCTCTTTTTTCTCAAGACAGAATTGGTGGTTATTGATTAGAATAATGGTAATGGGCTATGATACTGAGCGACAGAAGTGTAAGGGAGCTTATTAGTAAGGGAGAGCTCCTTATAGAACCTTTGAGAGAAGAGAACATACAGGCGTCTTCTGTGGACTTAACACTCGGTTCAGAACTGCTACTTTATAGGGCTGAGTGCGTAGATATAAAAGACTCACACATACCCGTAGAGAGAATAAATATACCAGAAGAAGGTTTTCTAATACCGCCGAAGGCTTTCTTGCTGGCTACTACTGAGGAGTATATAAAGCTTCCAGAGGACATAACAGCCTTCGTAGAGGGTAGGTCATCACTTGGAAGGCTTGGGCTTTTCATAGAGAACGCTGGTTGGGTAGACGCAGGCTTTGAAGGTCAGATAACGTTAGAGCTATACAATGCCAACAACTGTCCTATAAGGATATACAAAGGTGTGCGTATATGTCAGATAGTTCTGGCAAGACTTGACAAAAAGGCGGAAAGACCTTACAGAGGAAAGTATCAGGGACAGAAGGGTGCTACTCCTTCCAGAATATACTTGGACTTTGGTTGAGAGTTTAAAGATTGACCGCACTTAGCCTAAGCGATAATCACTTAGTATTCAGCTTTAGCTCTGACTAAACGCAGTAGTTAGCTTAACCTAAAAAAGCTTGAGAATGCCAGTATTGAAAGACTTAGTAGGAGCTAAGGGAAGCCTATCAGGAGTTTATTAAGGTTTTCATGCCATCTATAAGCCTGTGTTATATTCTATACTGAGCTTGTGAGTAATATGTTGCTTGGGAGGTTGGAGATGCTTACCAGAAGGGAGTTTTTGGAGCTTTCGGGTGCAACGCTATTGCTTTTGTCTCTAAACCAGCTATCTTTTGCAACGGATACGGAGGAGGTTTTTCCTCAAGGCGTAGCCAGTGGAGACCCAACACAGAGTGGCATAGTTCTCTGGACGCGTATAAACCCAAAAGTTCACAGGCGTTTTCAGAGTAACCTATTAGTTCAGGTAGCGGATAACCCAGAGTTTAAGGAGGCTTTTAACAGAAGCATTCCAGCAAGCTATATAAGCGAGAGCCAGGATTTTACAGTTAGAGTAGACCTTGAGGGAAGGCTACGACCTAACAAGACTTACTACTACAGGTTTATATACGCGGGCGTGCCTTCTATGTTGGGTAGGTTCAAAACCCTTCCTTACAGAGCGAGGGAGGTTTCCATAGCTTTCGTAGTGTGCCAAAACTATGCGGATGGCTATTACACTGCATACAGCCACTTAGCAAAGGAAGAGCTTAATATGGTGGTGCATCTGGGGGACTTTATATACGAAAAGCTCTACGGACCTTCAAGAGTTCCGGGTAGAGACCTTTCTTTACCTTCAGGTGAAAAGGTCTGCGTAAACCTTGAGGACTACAGATACCTTTACAGGACTTACCTTTCAGACCCTAACATGAGACTTGCAAGGGCTATGCATCCTTTTGTAAACACGTGGGATGACCACGAATTTTTAAACGACTACTACTACGACTACGAGAAAGAGATATGGGGCTACTTTGTGGATGGTCATCCTGTGGGAGAAGACAGGGCAAAAATACTAAAGCTAAGACAGGATGCGGTAAAGGCTTGGATTGAATACATTCCCTCAAAGGTTGAAGTGGATATGTCTAACAAAGACCCTCTCAAGTGGGTCAAGATATACAGAGACTTTAACTTGGGGAGACTTGGAAAGCTCATAGTTCTTGACGAGCGTTCATACAGAGAGAGACCACCCTGCGATAAAAGGTTTGGAGCTAAAGGCTGTCCTGAGCAAGAAAAAACCTCCATGCTGGGCAGAGAACAGCTAAGCTGGTTCAGAGAAAAGCTCCTACAGAGAGGCTTTAAGTGGAAAGTGGTAGCCAACAGCGTGCAGTTCTCAAGGTCTCAGACGGACGGAAAATTTGGCTCTTTAGATGCTTGGGAAGGCTACGCAGGTGAAAGGAGAAAAATTCTACAGTGGCTGAAAGAAAAGGACATGAAAAACCTAATACTGCTTTCTGGTGACAGACATGCGAGCATGGTAGCAGAAGTTCCTGACAGCTACGAAAAGCCTTCTCAAGTTTTAGGTGCGGAGTTCTTAACGCCTGCTCTCTCCTCCATAAATGCTATGGAAGGTGGCTGGTGGAAGAGAGACTGGTCTAACTACACAAGCCTTGAGGAGCTCCAAAAAGCGGAGATGTCTCAAAACCCATGGATAAAGCACATAAACTCCATAAACTGCTGGGGCTATAGCATCATAACGCTAAAACCAGACAGGGCGGAATGCACTATATACTCTGTTAACAAAAACAAAAGGGAAGCGGAGAAGCTAATAGACGCACGATTTGTCTACAGACCGGGTGTTCTTGAAAGGGTCTAAAGCTTTTTGAAGCACAGACAGTTGCATTAGGCTTTGTCAGTTTTCTCTTTACTCTTTTAAAACCCTTTTTCCATACTACAGACTCTTTTAAAACTCCACAGACTAAAACTTTTGCTTATTCTCTAAAAACTCTGAGTTTAGAACTAACTGGCTTCAATCAAAGTGGTCAATGTGGTCATCAAACCCCTTGAATCGCAACCCCACACAGTGGGATTAAAACCAACGGCACATGTGAGAGCAGTTTGCTTAGAGTTTTAGGCTTGTGGTATTGGTTAGTAGTAGTAGCCCACAGACAAGTATACTTTGTAGTTTTTGTGCCACTTTTCTTTAGGGAAGGCTACATCAAGTCTTATAGGACCTATGGGTGTATCCACGCCCAGAGAAGAGCCTACGTTCCACTTGATTTCCTTTGAAAGGTCTTCAAACCTGTCTTTTACTGAACCCGCATCGGTAAAGAGAATGCCTATGATGGGTTCTCTTATGGGAAATGTAAACTCAAGCCTTCCGAAGCTGTAGTATCTTCCACCCTTTGGTTGTCCTACTTCCTCAAAAGAGTATCCTCTTAGGTCTCTCAAGCCTCCGAGAAAAAATCTGTCAAATATGGGTGCATCGCCCCATACCGCACCAAGGGCAAGCTTAAAGCTGATTTTGTTTTCCACGCCCGCTGGTAGTATGTAAAAGTTTGAAAAATCAAGCTTTCTGTAGTACGCATCGCCCTCTGCGAAGCTAAAATTTATGCTGTTGTATTGAAACCTTCTCGGTGAGTAAGGGTCATCCCTAAGACTCCTTAGAAAAAACAAACCCTGCTTTCTTATGTTAAAAATACGCCCGTCTACTCTGTTTCTCAAAAGGCTAAAAATAGGTCCTACGGAAGCTCCACCACCAAGCCTGTATCCCGGCTGTAAACTAAAACCATAAGAGTCAAGATTGTAGCTTTTATGCTCTTCGTAGTTCTTAAAAAGGTTAGACTTAATCCAGTATTTTCTTGAGAAAACAAAATCATCTTGAAGGCTAAGGTCGTAGAGCTCTCTCTTAGCACTTCTTCTGTATCTTAAACCTGAGCTCATACTGACACCAAAGAGATTTTTAGCACCCAGAAAGGCTTCAAGGGTTATTTTTTCCTCAGTGTTGTATCCCAAAGAAAGGTCAAGAACGCCTCGCTGGTCTTCGGAGACTTGTATGAGTCTGTGAACTTCCCTGTTTTCGTGGTCCACCTGCGTTTTAATGGAAACACCGGTAAAAATACCGCTGTTTATCATGTTCTCAAAAGTGGCATAATCAATAGCTTCTGAATATCGCTTCCCACCTACGGTCATGTATTCAAGCTCTCTAAGTGCGGTTTTGTTGTATCCGTAATACAGTGTTTGTCCCACTTTGTAAGCAGGTCCTTCGTGTATTTGGTATATGTATGTGTATTTAATGCTATCGCCCTCTTCCTTAATTTCCACGCTTGCTTCATACCTTCCATCCATAAAGCCTTTTTTAAGAAGGTATCTCTGTATATCAAGGTTGAGAGCTTCCACAAGTTTGCCGTTGAAGACCGCAGGTAGCTTCCTACTGTGTTTTTTGAATATGTCCTTTAATTCCTTGTCCTTCCCTAAATACACAAAGTTCGTTATTATGTGCTTCTTTCCCGCATCTATGACAAAAATTAACTTTACCTTTTTATCTTCTTTTATCAATTGCTTTTCCACTTTGCCACTCGCCAGTATGTAGCCTTTACTTTTAAGAGCTTCTATGCGTTCGTTAAGGATGGATTCTATCCTATCTTCGTCGTAAAAGAGCTCTGGTATGTCCTCGCAAAACATTTTGTATCTTTCTCCCTCCCTCACAAAGAAGGTTATGTTTCCTTCCTCCACCTTGTAGTCTATCTCCGCATCAAAAAAGCCTTTTCTGCGGTACGCCTTAAGAAGGTTTTCTTTAGCCTCCTCAAGAGAGAAAGGGTCAACGGATTTTTCTCTCAACTGAGTTATCTCAAGTAGCTTTTCTCTGTTAAAAAAGTTTGCACCCTCAAAAGAAACTTGATATTTCCTTCCTTCAAACACCCTAAACACGGGTCTTGCCACATAACCTCTGCCGAAAAGTGCGGACAGAGTGTTTTGAGGGTAGCCAAACAGATTAGATGCACCCTCAAGAAGAGCTCCCAGTATACGGAGAGGTCTTCTACCCATATCCCTGTAGCCTGGGGCTAACACGTGTAAGAATGGTCTGTTTAACCTAAGCTTTTCCATGCCTTCGTAGTATACGAAGCTATCCCAGAAACCTTCCTTTGTGTAAAAATCCTGTAGAGTAAAGATGGATTCTCTGTAGAAACTCTCTTTGAATACCCTACCCTTCACCAGCCCTATCTTAAGGTCTAAGAGATTAGAGGGTAAAGTAGCACCCTTGTATACGCCCCCTTCTGTAAAGTAAACTGGACCCTCTTCCACATCT
>JANWYC010000093.1 GCA_025057245.1 Aquificaceae bacterium
AGGGCGATGCTACGGCAGTGCGTGGGCTAGTTTTAGCTGCCAATTGTGGGATTGAAAGGATTGAGCTTTTTGACGAGGATTACGCTAAGGAGGTGTTTTAGCTGCCAATTGTGGGATTGAAAGCTAAAAGGTCCTCTCAACTCCACCCTGCCCTCCGTTGTTTTAGCTGCCAATTGTGGGATTGAAAGCGGTCTATAGCTTTGCCCACCAACTGCATGAAGTCCTGTTTTAGCTGCCAATTGTGGGATTGAAAGTACAGCTTATGGCTTTCCTTCAACAAAGCTACCATTCGTTTTAGCTGCCAATTGTGGGATTGAAAGACGTCAACGGAACTCTCAAGAGCTACAAGCTATCGGACTACCTACAAAAAGCGGTAGACCACATCCAGAACAAAGGTGGCAAGGCAAAGAGACAGGAACTTTTAAAGGAAGTTTTTCACGGGCAGGTATGGCTCTTAGAGCTTGTGATGAAGCACTTAGAGAAGAAGGGCTACGTCCAGAGCTACAAGGAGAAGAGCGGAGGGCGTGGCGGACCTTCTAAGGTTTACGCCCTATCCAGACCCTTAGAACGCAACGTAGACCACTCTCAAGCCGTTGAGCCACAGGCCCCGTATGAGGCATCTATAGACCACTCAGAGGAAGTCATAGAGGAGGTTAGAGGAAAAGAAACAAATCTATATACTAACTCCCCCCAGGGAGCAAGCTTCGCGGGACTGGCCCCGTTTCGTATAGAGGGGCAGGATGTGGAGAAGGTCCCGGATCCCAGTTTTTCTCTCTTTGTCGTAGAATTGGTGGTTGGTAAAAGAGCCACGCCCTCTTTATCTGCCCCGTGTAGTTTGTCTAAGTTTATTTGTCTAGGCATAGAGCTAGGTGCTTCTCGCTCGACGACCGCTCACAAAACAAAGACACGAAACGCATACCAAGCTGCGTCTAAAACTACAGAGACCCGTAACCCAACCCACGAGAGGGGGGGAGAGAGAAGCCGGAAAAAAGCCCCTACAAGCGAAAACCTCCGCAGAAGAAGCCCAGGACAAGCCCCTACGAGAGATAAGAAGCACCAGAAGCCTACCGTCGGTAAGCAGGCAAACAGAAGAAGACCAGACACGCAACGCGAAAAACTGGAAAAGACCACGAAAAAACCCTTGACGCCTAACGGAAGACCGAACAAAGACCGACGCCCGAAGCAAGCCAGACCGCAAAGCCCCAGACCAGAGAAAGCCAAGAACGCAAGACCCAAGGCGCAAAAACAACCCGTGCAACACGAGCTACGCTTCACAATGCCTCAGGCGACGACAATCACCGTGCAGGAGTGGGAAATGCGCTACTTCAAAGCGCTCATGAACGACTATAGGACGCTCAAGAAGGAGCTTAACCTCACGATGCTCTCTGTTGACTACGACTACGAAGCCAAAGAATGGAAAGTGCTGGATTTGGATAGCAACACGACGGTGGTGAGGCTTAAGCTCACCCAGCTGAGCGTGGAAGAATGCCAGCAAAGACTGAGAGAAGCCCTTCACGCCTTAGCAACTAAAGATAAGAGAGGAGGTGAACCGTGAAGCTACTGTTCCTTGACATCGAAACTACTGGCTTAGAGCCAGAAAGGATTGTGTGGCAAACGGTGTATGCCAAAGCGGTGCAGGAAGGCCAGACCCTAAGAGTTCTGGAGGTGGCTGAGTTTGTCGGTAGGGAGTGCATCAGGAAAGGAAAGGTGAAGCAGGCTCTGGAGTGGGCTGAGGTGCTCGTAGGACACAACGTAAGCTTTGAGGAAAAGTTTTTAAAGCACAGGAAGCTTCCAGTTCCACAAGACAGCTACTGCACCATGAGGAAATCCACGAGCGTGTGCAAGATAGAGATGGAAGTGCGGGACTGGATTGCGGAGAGGTATGAGATTTGCTACAAGTGGCCGAGGTTAGGGGAAGCTATAGCAATTCTGGAGCTAGAAGACCAGCTTGACCGCATGGTTGGAGACTTGGCTTACCACGATGCCCTGTATGACGTGCATGCCACCGTGCTTTTGTATTGCAAACTAAACGACCTCCAGCTTCAAATGGACGGCTGTAAGATAAGGACGGCAAATCTCTTTCGGAAGTATGTAGCGGTCAGGAGGTATGCTGTGGTAGGTGAATGGGAAATTGTTAAAAGCTTGCGAGCTAAGAGCTTTGCAGTCAGGCAAGTGGATAACGTGGTCAACTTCTACCAACGCTGGCGCTGGCGGATATCATACGGCATAAGGAACGTGTGGTATGACCTATGGTATGACCTACGCTCCAAACACCCTTGGTTGGAAAGGCTAACCAACAGGAACAAACAAGCTGAGGAGGAAGACGAGATACCTTTCTGAGCCTTAGCCTGTTAACCTAAACGGAATTAGATAAACTCTAAAAGTTCCTCCGCAGGAACGTCTAAAGTGCGTATTTTGTCTAAAAAGCCGTCAAAGTAGAGCTTTAGCACGTAGCCTGCTTCAGCAAAAGGCTCTATCTTGCTTCTTAGCTTTCTTCTATCTGCGGGAGTAGGTTCAAGGTCTTGTCTTGACTTGCCTGCATACAAAAGCATGCTATCTCCAACGCACAGGTATATAATACCGCCAAGATTTGGGGCATTTACCACTTCAGTAAAGCCCCTTTGACTGCCGTATTTTCTAAGCCAGTCTATGACCGCCTGTCTTAGCAATGTTGCCTTTGCATCGTAGTAATTTTCGTAGATTTGTCCAACTACGTCCCAGGGAATTGAATTATACAAGGCTACTAACCTCCATTTGGGAAGCCCAAAAACTCCCTTCCTGTGGGCTAAGGTAATATTTTAGCTTACTTAGGGATTTTTGCAACAGATTTTATTGGCGTAGCCTTTCCAGAATTGGTGTAGTTGTAATGCAAGAGTTAACTAACCAGTAAACGTATATAGCTATACGGTTAGTTAACTACCTTTGCAGGTAAGTACTTCAGCCTCTTTCTCACAATAAAAAAACAAAACTTACATCACCTTATGAGTCAGACAGAGAAAACTCTTTAAAAAGGTCAAAAATAAAATCGCCGTGTCTAATATTAAGTTTGTGAGTTTATATTAAAAGAGGAGAAATACTCTTCAAGAGCTTTAATCCTGTTCATACTCTTTTTCAAACACGCTCTTAGACTACAGAACCATCCATTACAGACGTAACCGAGAAGAATTCCAATTTGACCACCTACCAGATAATCCAAAAGACCTACCACAAGGCTTCGTCATAGTTCTTGACTCCGCTGGCATGAAGCTAACACGGCAATACGAGGCTATACAAGGTTGCAAGTATGTTTGTTTTGGTAAGTTTCATTCTTTGGAACCTTATGACACTTTTGGTGTGCTAAAATAAATGTAAATCTTGAGCAGTTGGAAGCTGGTATGGGTTGGGTTTATATTAATATAATATCAGGATCTACCTTATGTGAATTAGGAGGGTTGCTTGATGGATTCACATAAAAAAGAGTTAAAAGAGTTATATAAAATTTTGAGAGATGAAGTAGAGCGGTGGAGAAAAGAAGATTATAAGTGTGATTTTTCAACTATTCGGGAAATTATGGAGTTTAACTATGATTTGGAAAGTAATAATTTACGTTTTTTAAGAAAGGCTCAATTTGAAGCTTTAGAAACTTATTGGTATTTACGCTTAGTTAAAAAAACGCCTCATGTTTTTGATTTATACAAAAAAAATTACCCTAAGTCTGTGGAGCTTTTTAGTGCATTAAACATTTCTATATCTCAAGAAGACCTACTTAACATAATGGATAAAGGCGTGATGGATGCAATATTTGAGAAAATTAAAACAGACGACGATTTTGTTAGAAAATATAAATTAGAAGCGCTAAGAGAGACAATTTCACTTCCTTACCCAAGTTATATCTTTGCTTTGGCAATGGGTGCAGGAAAGACCGTTTTAATTGGAGCAATTATTGCAACGGAGTTTGCAATGGCTTTAGAATATCCTGATGGAAACTTTGTAAAGAATGCTCTGGTCTTTGCGCCCGGTAAAACAATATTAGGAGCACTAAAAGAACTTTCAGAAATTCCGTATGAGAAAATACTTCCACCAAGATTATACAAACAATTTATAGCTTCAGTAAAGTTTACATATACACGAGATGGAGAAAAGGATATACCTATAATAAGTGGAAGTAGCTACAACGTAGTTGTAACTAACACTGAAAAAATTAGGATTCAAAAACAAGCAATTACGAGAGCACTAATCAGAGATTTATTTATAGACAGTTCTAAAGAAGATGAAGTAAAACAGGAAGTAGCTAACAGGCGTCTTCAAGCGATAGCATCTCTTCCAAATTTAGGAGTTTTTTCAGATGAGGCACACCATACATATGGTATGCAACTCGGAAAGGAGCTTAAAAGGGTAAGGCAAACTATTAATTATTTATCTCAACAGACCAATTTAATAGTAGTTGTTAATACTACAGGAACACCTTATTATGGAAAACAGCTATTAAAGGACGTAGTTTATTGGTATGGTTTATCTCAAGGGATAAGAGATGGAATTTTAAAGGAAGTAAGAGGAAACATAATTGCTTTTGAAGAAGTAAGTGATGAAACTTTTATAAGAGAAGTCATAAAAGATTTTTTTGAAAATTATAAAAACGTAAGAATATATGATGGTAGTTATGCAAAGCTTGCTATTTATTTTCCACAGATAGAAGACTTAGAAAAGGCTAAACCAGTTGTAGCAGAAACTTTAATAAATATGGGATTAGATCCATCTATAGTTTTAGAAGTTCATAGTAAGTCTGATCCTAAGATTCAGGATTTATTTGATAATAGGATAAATGATCCGCATTTACCTTATAGAGTTTTTCTTCTTGTGAATAAAGGGACTGAAGGTTGGAATTGTCCATCTCTTTTTGCAACTGCATTAGCTCGAGAGCTTAAATCGAGTAACAATTTTTGTCTTCAAGCGGCTTGTAGGTGTTTAAGACAAGTCCCAGGAAATACTCACAAAGCTAAAATTTATCTTTCACATGAAAACGCTAAAATTTTGGATTCGGAATTACTAACAACTTACGGAGAAACAATACACGATTTAGACAAAACTTCTACAGATCTAAAAAAAGAAGTTATAGTTTTAAGAAAAGTTGATATACCACCTATTTCACTAAAAAAGAAAATTAAAAAAGTAATTCCACGACAAAAGGAAATAAATTTTGAAAACA
>JANWYC010000094.1 GCA_025057245.1 Aquificaceae bacterium
CCAAAGTCCTTTACCACACCTTCGAGAAACTCTTCTTGAAAAATCTCCTCTGGAATAAGTTTTTTCTCCTTAAGAAACCACACAAATATAAGCCTTGTTATGAGCCTGATAAGGTTCTCCTCAGGCTTATTATCAGGAAACCATGCGTGCTTCTGCGCCCACGCATACCAGTTTTGTATTTCTGTGAAAAATTCTTTGGTGAGAGGTTGGAGAGAGAAAGCAGAGAGGAGCTCCGAAAATTTTTCAAATCTGCCCTCAAAGGCTTTGAGAAAGGTTCTGTAGGGTTTTCCTTTCTGTATGTAGTAGGTGTATCGCCTGTAGTAGCTAAAGTTTTCCTTTCCAGAGGTATAGCTTCTGAAGACGAGAGATACTCTAAGGTTGCCATTCTGGTCGTAGAAGGTAAAGAGCCCCGCATCCGCCATGCTGTCTTTTATTAGAGCTCTTGCCTTTTCAAACTGAGCCTTTTTTGAGCTTCTCTCTTGGAGCTCTCCTGAGGTTTTTATGCAGAAGAAGACTAAATTCGTATCTTCAAGCTTTCCCTCACCCAGCTTTTCGAAAAGCTCAAACCTGTCGTCCTCGTAGCCCCTCCATATCTCTTTACGCCATTCAAAGTGGTCAGGAAACTTTTTGGAAAGGAAGTCATCCCACGCATCCACAGAGAAATCTCTAAAGAGCTCCTCCACAGAAGCCACAAATTCTATTATAAAGGTCAACCTTTATCACTCCACCAGCTTTATGTGGAGTTCTTTTAGCTGTCTTGGTTCTACGAAGTCTGGTGCTCCCGTAAGAGGGCATATGCCTTTTTGAGTTTTTGGAAAGGCTATCACATCCCTTATGGAGTCCAGACCCCTCATTATGGCTATAAGCCTGTCAAAACCAAAGGCAAGACCACCGTGAGGTGGTGCACCGTATTTAAAGGCTTCCAGTAGAAAGCCAAACTTTTCTTTTGCTTCCACCTCTGGGATTTCAAGCAGTCTAAAGACCAGTTCCTGAAGCTCCTTTCTGTGTATCCTTATAGAACCTCCACCCACTTCGTAGCCGTTTATTACTAAGTCATAGGCTCTGGCACGAACGGAGTGAACCAAACTCTTTCTATCCTCAAGATGCTCCGTCTCAAGAGCTTTCGTAAGAAGGTGAACATCCTCCGCTTTTGGCGATGTGAAAGGATGGTGCAGGGCTACGAACCTTTTTTCCTCCTCATCCCACTCAAGCAGTGGAAAATCCACTACCCAAAGAACGTCAAACCTACTACTATCTATAAGGTTGTACTCCTTTCCTATGTGAAGCCTGAGATTTCCTAATATCTTATATACCATTTCCTTCTTGTCTGCGGAGAAGAAGACCACGTCGCCCGACTGTGCCTTTACTCTCTGAAGAAGCGCCTGAGTCTCCTCATCCGAGAAAAACTTAAGAATGGGTGAGTTTAGCTTTCCGTCTTCTACCTTTATCCACGCAAGCCCTTTAGCACCAATACTTTGGACGAACTGCGTAAGCTGGTCAATTTCCTTCCTTGAAAGGTTTGAACCTTTGAAGTTTATGGCTTTCACAACACCGCCACTTTCCACCGCTTGACGGAAGACCTTAAATTGAGTGTTTTTGAATATGTCTGTTAGTTCTATAAGCTCCAATCCAAAGCGTCTGTCAGGCTTGTCTGAACCGTAGCGTTCCATAGCCTCCCTGTAGCTTAACCTCTCAAAGGGTGTTTTTAGCTCAACTCCCAAGAGCTCTCTAAATAGGGTAGCTATGAGCTTTTCGCTAAAAGACATAACATCCTCTTCGTCCACAAAGGACATCTCAAAGTCTATCTGAGTAAACTCAGGCTGTCTGTCCGCTCTTAGGTCTTCATCTCTTAAACACTTTACTATTTGGAAGTACCGGTCAAACCCTGCCACCATGAGTATTTGCTTAAAAAGTTGTGGAGATTGAGGGAGTGCGTAGAACTTGCCCGGATGAAGCCTTGAAGGGACAAGGAAGTCTCTTGCGCCCTCTGGTGTGGACTTAGTTAGAAAAGGTGTTTCCACTTCTACGAAGCCTTCTTCCAGAAAGACCCTTCTGGTTATTTGATAAGCTCTATGACGGAAGAGAAGGTTTTCTTTCATGCTCTGTCTTCTTAAGTCCAGATAGCGGTAGCGTAGCTTCGTTTCCTCAGAAAGATGAGTCTCTTCGTCCACGGGAAAGGGTAAGGTTTCACAAGTGTTTAAAATCTCCAGTTCTTGTATGACTACTTCGTAGTCTCCCGTTTTTAGCTTCGGGTTCTCCGTGCCGGGAGGTCTTCTTCTCACCCTTCCCTTTAAAGCAACCACATACTCAGATCTCAGGCTATCCGCAAGCTCAAAAATTTCTGGATTTTCTTTCTCTTCCACCACACACTGCACCACGCCTTCCCTATCCCTTAAGTCTAAAAATATTACGCCACCGTGATTTCTGACCCTGTGAACCCAACCGTTAAGAACCACTTCCTTTTCAAGGTCTTCTTCAGATATATGACCGCAGTACTTGTTTCGCTTAAGCATTAGAATATTTTACAGTATAGCTTTTTGACAGATGGTTTTTTACTGTTCTCTCAGATATCCATTAAGATAGTAAGTGAAGAGACATGGCTAAAAGTAAAGCCTATAGGTTTATCTTTCTTATGGGTCTTGTTAGCCTGCTTGCGGATTTTACCTACGAAGGAGCAAAGGGGGTGATGGGTCCTTACCTTGCCTATCTGGGTGCGGGAGCTCTGGTGGTAAGCTGGATATCGGGGCTTTCAGAGCTGGCTGGCTACTGGGTTAGGCTCTTATCTGGCTTTCTCTCCGACAGGCTGAAAAGTTATTGGTTTTTCACGCTAACGGGCTACGCGATTAACCTCTTTTCAGTACCTTTGCTTGGCTTTGTTAAAAGCTGGCAGTTTGCGGGTTTTCTGATATTTTTAGAGAGGTCTGGAAAAGGGCTGAGAACACCT
Source organism: Aquificaceae bacterium (assembly GCA_025057245.1). Taxonomy (GTDB): domain Bacteria; phylum Aquificota; class Aquificia; order Aquificales; family Aquificaceae; genus Pampinifervens. The sequence goes on from JANWYC010000094.1 coordinate 2,945, forward strand.
TCCAGAGACGTATTGCTATCAAGAGCTACCGCGGTAGTGGGACACGGTAAGGGCTTTGGGTTTCATGAATTTCTTGACCAGATTGGTGCGGTGCTTGGTCCTCTTACCGTTGGCTTAATCCTCCTTCTTGGTTACGGATACAAAACCGCCTTTCTGTTTCTCCTCATACCTGCGTTGACAGCTTTGCTACTCCTACTTATAGCAAAGAGGAATTACGGAGAGAATTTGGAGAAGGCGGAAAGGTCAGAAACTTTAAGCTCTCTAAGTAAAGCTTTTTACACATACCTTCTGGGTTCTTGCCTGATTTCACTTAGCTCTCTTCAGTTTCCACTTATAGGATTCCACCTTTCGGAGCATGTGCGGTTTGATGGCTGGACGGTAGCCTTTCTCTTTGCCTTTGCCATGGGCGTAGACGCTCTGTCCGCTTTAGCCTTTGGCTTCCTGCACGACAAGATAGGTTTTCGCTCTCTTTTCTGGGGTTTGCTACCCGGGGCTTTAGTCTCTCCTTTACTGTTTTACGTAAGCCAGCCCATACTTGCAGTTCTTTTTTGGGGTGTTAGTCTCGGTTTTCAGGAATCAGTGCTTCGCTCTGGTGTTGCTATGCTGTCCTCAGAAGTTTCAAGGGGCAAGGCTTATGGTCTTTTTCACTTCTTCTTTGGCTTTTGTGCTTTTCTTGGTGGTGTGTTTATGGGTTTTCTGTATGAAGCTTCAAAAGAAGCTCTTATCCTTTACACCGTTGCCTTGCACCTGTTAGCCATAGGCATACTTATAAAGTTAAAACCATGAAACCACAAGACGTGCCAAAAGTGCTTAGCATCATGGAAGAGCAATATCCCAGCTGGCATGCACCCATAGTAAAGCTCATAGCAAAGAAGAGAAAGGACCCTTTCAGCGCTCTGGTATGTGCATTACTCTCTACGAGAACGAAGGATGAAACCACTGCGCAGGTGTGCGAGAGATTTCTCAAAAGGGTCAACTCACCAGAGGACCTCTTGGAGATTAGCGATAAAGAGTTAGAAAATCTTATATACCCTGTGGGTTTTTACAGAAACAAGGCAAAACATCTAAAAAATCTTGCCTACCAAATAATTGAAGAGTTTGAGGGAAAAGTGCCAGACAGCCTTGAAGGTCTTCTCAAACTAAAAGGCGTAGGTAGGAAGGTAGCCAACATAGTTCTCTCAGAAGGATTTGGTAAACCAGCCATAGCGGTGGACGTGCATGTTCACAGGATAAGCAACCGTTGGGGTCTCGTTAAAACGAAGCGTCCGGAGGAAACGGAGGTAGCCCTCATGCAACTGCTCCCAGTGGAATATTGGAAAGACTTTAACCGCCTTTTGGTTGCCTTCGGTCAGACAATATGCAAGCCCGTAAAACCAAGGTGTAACGATTGCACCATAAGAGAATGGTGCGATTATTTCTTGCAGAGTTCCACGCGCAGTTAATTTAACTTTTAGCCACTTTTCGTTGAAAGTATAACTTTTGAGCTCTTCGTCATTTTCACCGAGTAGCTGTCTCTCGCTTGCTTTACACGAAAGAATGCTCTCTGATGCTTGATATTCACGCACTTCAAAGTTTGAGTTTGTCTTCATAAACCGTCTAATAATCACCTTGGCTTTAGCTTGCAGGAGTTTCACGACTCTCTACAAAGACAAGCTCAGGCTGTAAAACGCTTGAATGCATCAAAGAGCATTTCTGGACAAAGCACCGTTTTACTGGACGTCCTTAAGGTATTCTGTAGGGTCAAGGGGTATGCCTTCTTTGCTTCTCAGTTCAAACCTCAGCGCACACTCTTCCGTATTGCTTCTTTTTCCAGTCTTCGCTATTACCTGACCTTTACTAACACGGTCGCCTCTTCTTACCAAGTTTACTTCGTTATGAGCGTATAGAGATATAAAATTGTCGTGTTCCACTATAATCATGTTCCCGTAGGCTTGAAGGTCACCACCGCTGTATATGACCCTGCCCTCTTCCACAGCCCTCACGGGTGAAGAGCAGGGTGCGTGTATCTCCACGCCCTTTGGCACTTTAACCACCTTGCCCTCTACGGGGAGCTGTATGTTTATACTCTTGGGTGCGGGTGAAGATGGAACTACGCCCTTGTTTAACTCGCTTACTACGGATTTCTCTTCCTTCTTACTGGGTGCTGGCTCTTGCTGAACTTTTGCCACTTGCTCTTCTTTCTTTCTGAGCTTTACCT
>JANWYC010000095.1 GCA_025057245.1 Aquificaceae bacterium
ATATGGGAAAAAGCACCAGTCGTGTCTAATGTTAGGTTTATTTACCCCACGAGGAGAGATTGGAAAAGTTATAACAAGAGAGAAGAGCTCCACTTTGACCAATTGCCAGATAATCCAAAAGACCTACCACAAGGCTTCGTCATAGTCCCTGACTCCACAGGTTTCTTTTCGTCCTTCAGGCGATGGTTTGGTGAGTATGTGAACAGTGTGAAGTTTGAGAATATACAGAAGAGGCTAATGTTCAAGGTTGTGACAAAGAGCATGTTTTTAAGTGATAGTATAGAAATGTTTGAGTTATGTGGATGGGTGGTGAGTAGGGGGTGTGAGTGTCTTTGGGATATACTGAACTTGTTATTGGACAAAACACTCCTCCCGTGTATTGTATTTAAGCTTTGTAAAACTTATCCATGTTTTGCTCTTTTAAACCTGCATCGAGAGTGTTCTTTACTTCACAAAGCACAAACAGAGCGGAGGCTGGGTGTATAATATCTTTATGAAAATTCCCTTCTCTTGGTTGTTTGATTTCCTAAACGCTGAGTGGCTTGACCCTTATCGCGTAGCGGAGGAGCTTACGCTGAGAAGCGTAGAAACTAACGTAAGCAAATGGGAGCTTGACATAGAAGGAGTAGTCTTTGCAAAAGTCGTAGAGAAAAAACCACTCAAACACATGTCCGTTTACAAGGTATGGGCTGGTTCAGAAACATATCTTCAGGTAGTCTCCGCAGATAACAGTCTAAAAGAAGGTGACGGTGTTCTCTTAGCTACAGTTGGGGCAAGGGTTGGTGAAATACTGGTCGGTGAGAAAGACTTTGATGGAGTTAGGTCTCAGGGTATGCCTCTCTCCACAAAGGAACTTGGTCTTGAGGACCAGTCGTCGGGCGTGCTCCTTATAAGAGAGGACATACCGCCCGGCACCTCCGCAAAGGAACTTTTAGGTTCTGGGGAGTTTATTTTAGAGATAGAACCTACACCCAACAGGGGGGACCTTTTATCGGTTAAAGGTCTTGCCAGAGAACTATCAGCCATCTTGAACTTAGAGAAAAAAGCCAGACAAGTGCCAGAGTATAAGGAAGTGGGAAGCATAGAAATAAGGGTAGAGTCCGCGGACTGCAAAAGATACAGGGGTGCGGTGATAGAAGGTCTAAGCGTGGGTCCTTCTCCTCTGTGGCTAAGGAAAAGGCTCTGGCAGTGTGGTATAAAGACCATAAACAACGTAGTTGATATAACAAACTATGTCATGCTTCTTGAAGGTCAGCCTTTGCATGCCTTTGACTTAGATAGCTTGAGCTTACCCCTTTTTGTAAGAGATGCAAGGGAAGGGGAGAAAATAGAAACCCTTTTGGGAACTGAGAAGGAACTAAAAAGTCTGAACCTGCTTATAGCGGATAGAGAAAAGCCCCTTGCCATTGCGGGAGTGGTAGGAGGTTTGAAGAGCTCCGTTCACGGTGCAACGAAGAGCATACTGCTTGAGTCCGCCTACTTTGACCCTTACAGGGTAAGGAAGTCTGCCAAGTCGGTAAGTATACAAACAGATAGTTCTTACAGGTTTGAGAGGGGCGTAGACATTCAAGGAGTGAAAAGGGCTCAGAACATAGCAATAAGCCTCATACTTGAGCTTGCGGGGGGTAGGCTGACCTCCTTGAGAGATGTCTATCCAGAGCCTTACATACCAAAAAAGGTTTTTCTGAGCGTGGAGAAGTTCAGAAAATACTCTGGCATGGACTTTGATAGAGCTTTTGTTTCAAAAACGCTCACCGCCCTTGAGATAGACCACGAATTACACAGATGTGGTGTGGAAGTTTCTATACCCTCTCACAGAAGCTTTGATATGCAGAGAGATGTGGACATTATAGAAGAGTTGTTAAGAGTGAAAGGATATGGAGCTCTTGACCCGATGCCTTTAAGAGTGTTCTCTAAACCTTCAGAGATAGAGAGTATTGAGGAAAGTTTAAGAAACTACATGTCAGGCAGAGGCTTCTCGGAGGTCATAACCTTCTCCTTTGACACTCCTGAAATTTACCAACAACTTTCCATAAACTTACCAGAGCTCCAAATAATCAACCCCCTTAACAAGTTTCAAAGGTTTTTAAGAACTACCCTTATTCCATCTCTTCTGATGGTATGTCTTGAGAACATAAGAAATTACAACTACCGCATGGCTATATTTGAACTGGGTAAGACCTTCAATCAAACCGAGGAGACAAAGCTTGCCTTTCTTATGACTGGCAGAAAAAGTCTCTTTCCCGAGGAGGAGTATTCGGTCTACCACGCCCTTAGCGTGGTGCGGGACATTTTGAACTCACAATCAGATAGTTATATCTCAGAAAGGTCAAACATTGGCTTCTTACATCCATACCTTCAGAGAGCTTTCTCCGTTGAAGGAGAAAGGGTAGCTTTTGTGGGAGTTTTGAACCCAGAGATTCAGGATAGTTTGGGTATAAGAACTAAAGTGGTTTTGGGCGAGGTTAGCGTGGAAAAGCTTAAAAGGCTCAGAAGGGTATACAAGCCCTTAGCCTACTTCCCTCCAGCGGTAAGAGACCTAACTTTGCTCGTAGACAAAGAGATAGATGTGGATAAATTAATACTCCATATTAGGAGTAAAGAGCTGATGGAAGATGTGAGAGTTTTTAGCGTTTATACAGACTCAAAGCTTGGGGAAGGCAAGAAGAGCGTTAGTTTCAGGCTTACCCTTAGAAGTAGAGAAGAAACCCTGTCCGACCAGAGGGTGAACCAACTGGTGGACGAGCTGTTAAAAGAACTTGAGAACAAGTTTGGGGCAAGACTGAGATAAAGCCTGCCCTGTGCGTGGCGAAGGAGTTTAAATTGGGGTCCACATGGTGAGGCTATAGGGAGCCCGGTCTCCGGGGCTGTCAGTGAGACGCTTCGGGAGGGCACCCACCTAATTGTTTTTGGGCCCACCAAAGGCTCCTTCTTCCACGGCAAGGGTGGGTATACAACTTGCCTTCCCCTCCTGAAAAAGGAGGCGGAAGATGAAAAATGCTACGAAAGAGAGCTTAAGGGCGCATGCGATAAAGAAGAGAGAAGAGTTATCCCAGAGGGAAAGGCAAGAACTATCAAAGCAAATATTAAACAGGCTTATCTCACTTCCACAGCTCAGCGGTGCTCGCAGTTTGCTTCTTTTTTATCCACACAGGGGTGAGCCTGACATAAGACCACTTATAAGCAAGCTAATTCTGGAAGGATATCAAACGCTCTTCCCAAAGGTGGTGGATAAGGGTCTAAAGCTTATAAGGGTGGAGAGAGAGGAAGACCTCAAGCCAGGAGCTTTTGGTATTCTTGAGCCTTCCCGGGGTGAAGAGGTAGAACCTGAGAAGGTAGAGCTTGCCTTAGTGCCGGGTCTTCTTTTTGATAAGGAGGGCTATAGGCTGGGTTACGGCAAGGCATACTACGACAGGTTGTTAGGTCGGCTGGGAGGATTAAAGGTGGGGGTGTGCTACGAATTCCAAGTGATAGAGGAGGTGCCAAGGGATAGCTGGGACAAACCCGTAGACCTTGTGGTCACGGATGCTAACATCTACACAGGAGGTAAGGCGGTATGAGTACAGAGGTTATCTTTGGGTTATTAAGCGTATTGGCTTTGTTTTTGGGTGTAGGTCTGGGCTTTTTTCTCTTCCGTAGAGAAGGGGCTTCGCAGGTCGTGGAAGCTCCAGACATAGAGGAGAAGAGAAGAGAAGCGGAGGAGATAATCAAAAGAGCTAAGGAGGAGGCTCAAGATATCATCAGAAAGGCTCAAGAGGAGGTAAGGGAGCTAAGGCTCGGTGCGGAGAGGGAGGCGGAGAAGGTAATGAGACTCGCTCAGGAGGAAGCGGATAGGCTTAGGGCTACTCTCAAGGAAGAGACGGAGAAGATAAGACAGGATTTAGAGAAGAAGACCAAAGAGATGGAAGAGCGTTTGGTGGAGAGAAGGCAGGAATTCCAGAGACTTGAGCAAGCACTTCACCAAAAAGAGTCCAATCTGGAAAGGAGGGTTCAAGCTCTTGAAAGAAGAGAGGAAGAGCTCTACAGAAGGGAGAAGGAAATAAGGGAGATGGAAAGACAGATAGACTACGCTCAGAGGAGTTTACAGACAAAGCTAAAGGATTTGGAGGAAAAGGAGAGAGAAATAGAGACCTTAAGACAAAAGGAGCTTCTTGAGCTTCAGAGGATAGCTGGTATGACTGTGGAGGAGGCAAGAAGCCAGCTGTTTAAAAAGGTGGAGGAAGAGGCAAGGATAGAGAGTATAAGGTTGATGAAGAAGATTGAAGACGAAGCCAGAGAGAGGGCGGAGTTTGAAAGCAAAAAGATAATAACAACCGCAGTGCAAAGGCTCTCTTCAGAGATAGCGGTAAACTACACTACTACCACCGTAGAACTACCAAACAACGAATTCAAGGGTAGGATAATAGGTAGGGAAGGAAGGAACATAAGAACCTTTGAGCTTCTCACTGGTGTTGACCTTATCATCGACGACACGCCTGACGTAGTTACCATATCATCCTTTGACCCTATGAGAAGGGAATTGGCAAAGGAATCCTTAGAAAGGCTCATACAAGACGGAAGAATACATCCAGCTCGGATAGAGGAAATAGTAGAGGCTGTAAAGAAGGAAATGGATGAAAAGATAAAAAAGGTGGGAGAGGAGACTTGTGCGGAGCTTGGTCTGTATGACATAAATCCAGGTCTTTACTATTACATAGGCAAGCTATACTACAGAACCAGTTATTCCCAGAACGTGCTTTTGCATTCCAAAGAAGTTGCCTACATAGCGGGTCTTATGGCTGAGGAGTTGGGTTTGGATGCTAAAATGGCAAGGAGAGCAGGTCTTTTGCACGATGTGGGTAAAGCTGTTTCTCACGAGCTTGGTGGTTCACACACCGACATAGGTATAGAACTCTGCAAGCGATACGGAGAGCCAGACCCAGTGCTCAACGCCATAAAGGCACACCACAACGAAGAGCCAGTTAGGTATCCTGAGGTAGCCCTTGTGTGCGCCGCAGATGCCCTGTCCGCCGCCAGACCCGGCGCAAGAAGGGAGACGCTTGAGGCTTACCTAAAGAGACTGGAAAAACTGGAAGAGATAGTAAAGTCTTTCAACGGCGTGCAGAATGCCTACGCAGTGCAGGCA
>JANWYC010000096.1 GCA_025057245.1 Aquificaceae bacterium
GCTATTGTTACACCCATACCCGGCACCACCAGAGACTTCCTTCAAGAAAGTCTCAACCTTATGGGCGTGCCAGTTAACCTTATAGACACCGCAGGCATAAGGCAGACCATAGACCCAGTGGAAAAAATAGGCGTGGAGAGAAGTCTTGAAAAACTCAGAAGCGCCGACTTAGTTCTTTTCGTGGTAGATTGCAGTAGACAGTTAGATGAGGAGGACAAACACATACATGGACTTCTGCAGGATATAGACCATATAGTAGTTCTAAATAAGGTGGATTTGGGCGTTCGTGAGGATGTGATGGAGGTCTTTCCTGATGGTATTAAGGTCAGTGCCTTGAAGGGTGACGGCATAGAAGAGCTTAAGCAAGAGCTCTTGGAAAAGCTCGGTTTACACGTGGAGGATGGTCTGCCAATATACCTATCTGTAAGACAAGAAAACCTCTTGAAAAAATCAGAAAAAGTGTTAAAATCTTTGATAGACACCCTGAGAATAAAAGAGGTCTTTCCAGAGATACTCATGCTAGACTTAAGGGAAGTGTTGAGTTGTTTGGAGGAGATTGTAGGCGTGATTAGCACTGAGGAGCTTTTAGGAAGCATATTCTCAAGGTTTTGTATAGGAAAATAAAGGAGGTCTCTAAACTATGGAAGAGTTGCAGGAAAAGAAGATTTACAACCTTGAAGAGCTTAAAAAGCTCTCCCTTCAAGAGCTCCAGAAAATAGGAAGGGACTTGGAGCTTTCAAGGGTAACTGGGTTGAGGAAAGAGGAGCTGATAGAGAAAATCTTAACCGTTCAGGCTAAAGAAGAGGGTCTTAGCTTTATCAAGGGTGTGCTGGAAATACTACCAGAGAACTACGGCTTTATAAGAAGTCAGGAGAACAACTACATGCCCAGCTACACCGATGTTTATGTAGCACCGTCGCAGATAAAGAAGTTTGGCCTTAGGACTGGAGACACCATACTAGGCTTTGCGAGACCTCCACAAGAGAAAGAGAAGTATCAGGCTCTTATAAAAATAGAATCTGTAAACGGACTGCCCCCTGAACCAGACATTTTAAAAGCAAGACCACAATTTGAGAAACTCACTCCCTACCATCCCACCCAAAGGTTTAATCTGGAAACATCGCCCCATGAGCTATCTACGAGAGTTATAAGCCTTATAGCACCCATCGGTAAAGGACAGAGGGGTATGATAGTGGCACCGCCCAAAGCGGGTAAAACCGTTCTTCTTCAAAAGATAGCCAAAGCGCTCATAGAGAACCATCCTGAGGTATACCTGATTATTCTACTTATTGACGAGCGCCCGGAGGAAGTTACGGAGATGAGGCGGATAGTGGGTGAGGGTGCGGAGGTGGTAGCTTCTACCTTTGACGAGCCTCCAGAAAGACACATGCAGGTAGCGGAGCTGGTGGTAGAGAAGGCAAAGAGGATGGTGGAGCTGAAGCAGGATGTGGTCATACTTTTGGACTCTATGACGCGTTTTGGTAGAGCTTCCAACGCGGTAACTCCGCCCACCGGTAGAGTGCTTACTGGTGGTATTGAAGCCACCGCACTTCAGAGACCTAAAAAGTTCTTTGGCGCAGCGCGAAACATAGAGGAAGGTGGTTCTCTAACCATAATAGCCACCGCTCTTATAGAGACGGGTTCAAAGATGGACGATGTGATATACGAAGAGTTCAAAGGCACTGGTAACATGGAGATACACTTAGACAGAAGGCTTATGGAAAGACGCATATTCCCTGCCATAAACATAGAAAAGTCTGGCACGAGAAAGGAAGAGCTCCTTCTTGAGGAATGGGAACTTCAGAGAAGTTGGGTTCTAAGAAAGTTTTTAGCCACCATGGATGCCATAGAGGCTATGGAATTCCTGCTTGACAAACTTAAGAAGTTCAAGACTAACAAGGAATTTCTTAAAGCCATGCATACATGATAACCATCAGGGAATATCAGAAGGACATAGAAAAGAGAACTATAAAGCCAGTAAACCTTATACACGGCGAGGATGAATACTTAGTCAAAACCTTTTTGGACAAGTTAAAGGAGCTCTATAAGTCAAGCGTGAGAGTCCTGTGGGGAGACGAGCTTACACTTGAAGATTTTGAAAGGCTTGTTCTTACGGGTGGCATGTTTGGAAGGGAGGAGGTTCTGTTTTTTTACAGAGCTTCTGAGTTGCTAAAGGGCGTAAAAGACTACAAAAGGCTTGCATCAATTCTGGGAAGAGTAAGGAGCAAGAAGGCTTTTCTATACGTGGAGACCAAACTAAAGGAAAAGGAGCTTCAAGCAGAGCCGTATAGCACCCTTTCCAGGCTGGGGGATGTGATAACCGCGGACAGGATGGACAGAAGAAGGGTAAGGGAAATGGTGAAGAACAAGCTAACAAAAAACGGCATAAGCATTGAGGAGAAAGCCCTTGACTACATGTTAGATGTAACCTCCAACAACCTTATGATACTCAGGGGAGAGACGGACAAGATAATCCTCTACGGAAAGTCTGAGCTTGGTCTGGAAGATGTTAAGGATATTGTGTTTCCTAACGTAGAGCTTAACGTGTTTGACCTCTGGGAGAGTTTTCTACTTAAGGAATACGAAAAGACTCTGAACGCTCTACGCGCCATATTGCAGGAAGGTATGCACCCCCTTCAGGTTTTCGGCTTTTTCGTAAACAACTGCATAAAGCTATACACCGCAAAACTTTTAGTGGAAGAGGGTAAGAGCCTACAAGAAGCCCTATCCCTCGTGGATGTTAAAAAGCAACCTCAATTGCATACTTTTAAAGTGTGTCTTGAGAAAAACTCAAGACAGGAGCTGGAGGTTCTGCTTGGTAAGCTACAACGACTTGACTGGAGTATAAAGGTGTTCTACTCAGACCCAGCTCAGGCTTTAGAGGACTTTGTGATAGAATACATAATTCATGAGAAAGGTTCATACAATAAGGCAGACGCGTGAGACGAGCGTAGAGTTAACCCTAAATCTGGACGGAGAAGGCAACTACAAGGTGGAGACGCCCGTAGGTTTTCTCACACACATGGTAGAGACCTTAGCCAAACACGGCAGGTTTGACATAGAACTATACGCAGAGGGGGACGTGCACGTATCACACCATCATACGGTAGAAGACGTGGGTATAACCATGGGTATGGCTCTTCTTCAGGCGCTGGGGGACAAAAGGGGTATAAACCGCTACGGCTATGCCATAGTGCCCATGGATGAGGCTTTGGTTATGGCAAGCATAGACCTTTCCGGCAGACCTCTGTTTTTTTACGAAGATATGAACCTAAGGGGTAAGATTACGGACTTTGACTTTGAGCTTATATGGGAGTTTTTCAAAGGCTTTGCCCTTGAGAGCAAAAGCACCCTTCACATAAGAGTCATATCTGGCAAAATACTGCACCACGTGGCGGAAGCCTGTTTTAAAGCCTTTGCTCTAACCCTCAGGCAAGCGGTTAGCCTTTCTGGAAGTGGCATACCCTCCACTAAGGAAAGCCTCTAATCCCAAGCTCTGTAAAGCTTGAGCCTTTTTAAGTCAGCTTTGATTACCTGAAGCGTCTGAATGTCAAGTTTAGGGGAGTATTTGCTTTGTCCAGAAATGCTCTTCTGGGTTTGATGTTCAAGTACTTCAGAGTTTGGGCTTACGTTTATAAAGAGTCATGAAACTCTTGTGAGCTAAAGCTGATATGCTTATTTAGACAATCAGATATAAGACAAAGCCTCACTCAGCTTGCATTTTCACTATAATCATTCTTGAACTATAAAGCCGTATATGTTCATACCTTTGAGCCTGCTTAGTTCTTTCTGTGCGTCCTCTCTTGTGTTGAATGAGCCGTAAAAGACTCTAAACACGCCGGATGCCTCTACCACGCTAATGTCTTTCAAGTTCAGCTCTCTCTCAAGCCTTTCCTTCCATGACCTTGCCAGCTGGACGGATGAGAAGGCTCCCACCTGTATTCTGTAAACCCTTTGTCTGGTTTGTGTTTCTTGAAGGGGCATCTCTTTAGGAGCTGGCTGGAGTGCGGGGATATTTTCTTGGGGCTTTGGAATACCTTCCTGAGGTTTTGGGATGCTTTCCTGAGGTTTTTCTCTCTGGGCTGGTCTGTCTGTCCTGAGGAGTATGGTCCTCGCCTGCTCCGCTATTAGAACTTCACTGAGAAGGTCATAAGCCTGCGATTTAAGTTGAGAACTCGCCTGTTTGTCTTCAAGAACCTTTTTTATGTAGCTCTTTGCGGTTGTATAGCTGCCCAGCTTATATTCCACCCTTGCCATGCTTAAGTCCAAGTTGGGGTTGTTGATGCCGTTGTTTATAAGGCTGATGTAAACAGACCTTGCCTGACTGTAGTCCTCTTCCTTTTCATAAGCCTGAGCCAGTTCTATCTGTGCATCTATGAACATAGGGTTGTAAGCGGTTGCCTTGCGCAGGTTGTTTACATATTCTCTGTGGTTACCCATGCTTTGGTAAACCTTGCCCAGATAGTAAAATGCCATGTGCTTTTGTGGAAAGGCTTCGTCCTCAAGAACCTGCTTCAGAGCTTCTATAGACCTTTCGTATCTTTCTTGCTTGAAGTATAGTATGCCCAGATTCATCTTTGCTTCTGTGTATTTTTTGTCTATTTCAAGGGCTTTAAGATAGGCGGTTTCAGCTTTTTGGTATTCCTGAACCTCAGTGTAAGCAAGCCCCAGAGCGTTCCATACCTTGGGTTCGTTAGGTGCTAACTGTGAAGCCTTGTAAAAGTTTGCTATTGCCTCTGAGTAGTTCTTTGCCATGTAGGAAGACATACCAAGGTCATAGTTGTACTGCCACTTTAAACTGCCCGTATCTCCAGTTCTCGGAGCGCAGGAGAAAAGCAAAAATAGTACAAGAAAAACCCACATCATTATTTAAGTATAGCACCACCAAAGGTCTTTCTTAGCTTGCTTAGCTCTGCTTGAAGGTTGCCAGTATGAACAGTAAGCCTTACCTTGTAGAATTTGTCCTCCTCTACCAAAGTTACCTGATATCCCATACTCTTTGCCTTTTCCATCACCTTTATAGCCCTTTCCTTTTCTTTAAAAGCTCCCACCTGTACAGTGTAGGTTTTTGCTCCCTTATCTTCTTTAACCTTGGGTGCGTCCTTTTTCTGTTCTATCTTT
>JANWYC010000097.1 GCA_025057245.1 Aquificaceae bacterium
GATAGGGATAATTATCTTAGAGAAGCGGTAGAATACTGGCGTCATCAATTAGAGGAGGGATAAGAATGGTAAGCGTAATCTACGCACACCCTAACCCAAAGAGCTTCAACCACGCCCTAAAGGAAGCGGTAATAGAGGTTTTGGAGTCAAAGGGTAAGAATTACCAACTGAGGGACTTGTACGCCATGGGTTTTAATCCTGTTCTCTCCTCATTAGACTTTGAAACCTTTCTCTCGGGTTCGGTTCCTGAGGACGTAAAAAGGGAACAGGAGATTATAAAGGCTTCGGAGCTTATTATATTCATCTACCCTATTTGGTGGACTGGCATGCCTGCCATACTCAAAGGCTACATAGATAGGGTTTTTAGCTACGGTTTTGCCTACGAGGAGAAGGACGGCGAGCTTGTTGGACTACTCTCTGACAAAACCGTAGTAATTATAAATACCCTTGGAGCTTCCGCTCTTGATTACGGTCCTTCAGGTATGGAAGACTGTTTGAGGAAGACCACAGACACTGGTATATTTAGGTTTTGTGGTATGCATGTGATAGAACATATATTCCTGTATGCGGTGCCCTATGTGAGCGACCAAGAAAGGAAAGATATGATAACCAAGGTAAAGTCTCTATTGGAGGATTTGCTATGAAAGAGTGTATAGAACTGATAACGCAGAGACGTTCTATAACCTTTTTTGACCCAAACAGAGAAGTTCACGATGATTTAACAAAGGAAATTCTTGAAATATCCGCCACCGCACCTTCGGGATACAACATTCAGCCTTGGGAGGTTATCGTCGTAAAGAGCAAGGACAAGAAAAAACTACTTAGGGACATATGCTACGGGCAACAGAAGGTAGAGGATGCCAGCGCTAACATAGTGCTCGTGGCTAACACGCATGCGGGTTTTGAGCATGTGGATAGGATTTTACAGAGCTGGGAAGAGCTCGGTTATATCTCCTCCGATGCCAAAGAGTCTTTAAAAAGTCAAATACTTACAGGCTGGCAAGACCCTCAAAAGGCTTTTAGAAAGGCGGTAAGAGATACCGCTCTGTTCGGCATGAACATAATGATAACCGCAAGAGCCTTTGGTTTAGAGACGCACCCTATGGAAGGTTACGACGAAGCAAGACTAAAGAAGTTCTTAAACATAGAGGAACACAAGGTAGTGCCTATGATTATAGCTATTGGCTACAAAGACCATAGTAGAGAACTTTTACCAAGAGCCTACAGGTTTTCCTTTGAAGAGTTTGGAAAGATAATTTAATGGAAGGCTACATTATTGCGGTAGCCTCTGCCTTTCTTGCGGGTGCTATAAACGCGGTAGCCGGCGGTGGGACGCTTATAACCTTTCCTACTCTTCTCTCTTTAGGCATTGACCCTTTGGTAGCTAACATAACCAATACGGTAGCTCTCTGGGTGGGTTCTCTTCTTGGAGTGTTTGGGTTCAGAAGTAGAATGGTGGAGGTGAAGAGCCTTGTAGTTCCCTTTCTTGTGAGCTCTTCTTTGGGTGCGTGCGTGGGTGCTTTGCTTTTGATAAAAACACCTTCTCAAACCTTTAAAAATATCGTTCCGTTTCTCATCCTATTTGCGGTAGTGCTTCTTGCAGGCTCTGAGTTTATAAAGAGGTTTTTATCAAGGCTTCTCACAAGGGGCAAGGACATACCTATAGGAGTTCCTCTTTTCTTTCAGTTTCTCACAGGTGTATACGGAAGCTACTTTGGTGCAGGTATTGGTATTATGATGATAGCAAGTCTTATGCTATCTGGCGTGAATTCCATACATACCGCTAACGCCCTTAAAAACCTATTGGGTTTTAACATAAACTTGTTAGGTGCTTTTATCTTTGCCTTAAGTGGTAAAGTTAACTGGACGTATGCGCTGTTAATGATGCCAGGCTTTGCCCTCGGAGGCTATACAGGAGCGATAATATCTCAAAGATTTAAACCTGAAAGGGTCAGGCTCTTTGTAGTTCTCTGGGGTCTGCTTATTGCACTCTACATGATGTTAAAATAGTGGCATGATAAAGCTGACTAAGGTAGGTTCTGTAAGGGGCGAGCTTAGAACACCCTCGGACAAATCCATATCTCACAGAGCGGTCATGTTCTCGTCCTTAGCGGAGGGGGTAAGCTACGTTTATAATTGGCTCGAATCTGCGGATACAAAAGCCACTTTGCACATACTCAAGTCTCTGGGAACTAAGGTTGTAAAGAAGGGCAACCACCTGAAGGTATACGGCAGAGGTTATAGTTTCCTTGAGCCTTCCACGGTGCTTGATGCGAAAAACTCCGGAACTACCGCAAGACTTATGATGGGAGTGCTTGCCACGCAACCCTTTTTCTCCACCATCACGGGCGACAAAAGCCTGCGCAGCAGACCCATGTTGAGAGTGGTAGAACCCTTGAGGCTTATGGGTGCTTCTATTGATGGCAGAGAAGGGGGGAACAAACTTCCTATAAGCGTGAGAGGAGGCAAGCTAAAGGGTGTATCCTTTTTCAACAAGAAGGCTTCCGCACAGGTTAAATCCGCCCTGCTTTTAGCCGGTTTGAGAGCGGACGGCTATACGGAGGTTTTAGAGCCTGTGCTTTCCAGAGACCACACAGAACGTATGCTCTCAGCTTTCGGAGTAAGGCTATATCAGATGGAAGGAGAGAGTGGGCATGTGATAAAGATAGAAGGTTTTCAGAACCTAAAAGCCACGGAGATTTTCTGCCCTGCGGACCCATCCTCTACCGCCTTTTTCTTAGCTCTTGCGGTTCTTACGTCCGGCTCAGATCTCCTTCTTAAAGACGTTCTGGTAAACCCGACCAGAGATGGTTTTATAAGAAAGCTGAAAGAGATGGGTGCGCATGTTAGCTACGAAAACCTAAGAGAACTCTCTAGAGAGCCCGTGGCAGACGTTTATGTAAGGTATAGCGGTAGGCTAAGAGCGGTGGAAGTAAAGCCTGAGGAAGTGCCTTCTCTCATAGATGAGATTCCTGTTCTTGCGGTGGTTATGTCTTTAGCGGAGGGTGTTTCAAAGGTAAGAGGTGCGGAGGAGTTAAGGGTAAAGGAAAGCGACCGCATAAAGGCAGTGGTGGAAAATCTTAGAGTTATGGGCGTAAAGGTGGAGGAGTATAAGGATGGTTTTGAGATAGAAGGCACGGAGAGTTTAAAAGGTGGGTTTGTAAAGACTTACGGAGACCACAGAATAGCCATGGCTTTTTCCGTAGCAGGTCTGACCGCTCAAGGAGAGACCATCATAGATAACCCACAATGCGTGGCAGTTTCTTACCCTGAGTTCTACGAAGACCTAAGAAAGTTAGGCTGTTCTGTGTAAAGTTTGAGCCTTAAAAAATTCTGTTTATTGCCTTGGTTATAAGGTTTTCCAGCAGTCCACCCACTACGAAAGACTCGATGAGTATGGTTCTGTCCTTTTCGGTGAGAAACGTATCCCTTTCCCTTTTTCTCATCCTTTCGCGCTTTCTCAAAAACTTTCTGTGAGCCTCTTGTTCCCTCTCAAGCTCTCTTATAAGTTCCTCTATCCTTTCCTTCATGGCATACATAGTTTAACAAACAACTGTTAAGATTCCGTTAAAGCGGTATGGCTGGGGTTTTTATTTGAGGGTTTTTATTTGAGTAAGCATCAGACGGGAATTGCTCCACATCCTTGCTTTGAGATTTTACAGAGATTAGAGCATCCCTAAGCACGGACATTATCCACGTAGCCACATCCACTACAAGTTAAACAATTTGATTTTACACGCATCAGTGTAAGTCAAGTGTTGTGAACTAACAACTATCACAATGTCAATCGCTTTTCCACTTCCATCATAGACTTTTTTAACTCCACGGCGTCCACACCCAACTCTTTGAAGGTTATTATCCTCTCCTTTAACCTTTCCGCACTTATTCCTAATAATCTTTCAAAATTCTGGTAGCTCATGCTTAGAAAAACACTTCCGTGAATTAGAAAGGAATGTTTCATAACGCGCATTGCGCAGGCTATTACCTTTTTACCCTTAAAAGTTATCTCACCAAGAGTAGGATAAAAGTAGCAAAAGTAGTCATCGTACCCACCTTTATACCTACTCATATCAAGCTCTGGAACTAAGTTTTTCAAAACATCAAGCACGAGACTCATAAAATTTTTGTAGATATTTTTGGAGTTTTTACCCCAATCTTCTCTCAACCCCGCAAAAGAAAAAGACAGGTCTTCTCCGTGCAGTAGAGCACCGCCACCGGTAGGTCTTTTCACCGTTGGAATGCTTACAGATATAGCTTCCTGAGAATAGCCTATGCTTAAAGTGGTCTCTTTCCACTGATATAGTCTGAAGCTAACTTCTCCACACTCCTCCGCCTTTATTAGGTTTTCAAAGTCCCTTTTCATGCTCTCCGCACCACTTAAAAGCTCTACCGTGTGAGCAAAATGGTCGGAACTATGGAGCTCTTCCTTTTTACTGCGGTATTTCCTCTGCATCCTCTTTTCCCTTAAAGTTGAACCTAAAAACTTTTTGCACCGCAAACTTTAATTTTATAGCCTTTTCTGAATAAGGTTAAACTTAAGTCTGAAGATGGTTGAATATCCTGCTTCAGATCGAGCATAGTAGTAAATGGTAGAACTCACCGCATTTAGACACTAAAGGTTAACATGTGGGAACTCACATCCAAATAAAAATCCAACCATGCGTTGAGCGAGAAATCTGAAGACAATAAAAACTCTCCACCAAAAGCACTTTGTCTAAAAATACTACCATAGGCTCCGCATTCATACACTTTAAAAAGTATTAAAACCCACATAGGTCAGAAGCGAGAGATTTATTAGACAATAGCATATTAGACACAGCACACAAAAAGCTCTTAGCCATAAGCTTAAAAACTAACGAGCCATTCTCCACACTTGAAAAGTAAGCAACACTATTAGCACAAGCTCAAAAGCTCTACCGTATCCAAAAACGTTAACTAACACTTGATATTCAACCACTTCAGAATTTGTGTCCAACTTTATAAAAGTTCATAAAAACTCTACGAGTCGGAGACTAAAAATTTATTAAACAGTTAGATATTAGACACAGCTCAAAA
>JANWYC010000098.1 GCA_025057245.1 Aquificaceae bacterium
CTCGGTAAACATCCCTTTAGCTACAAAGGTGGTGAGGACATAATTGAAAACATGAAAAAGGGCAACTTTCCCTACAAGCTACAAACAGTTGAAACTTCTACGGAGGATGCACCGATAGGTCCTTGGAAGTATATATGGAGTCACATAATACCACCTCTAAGAGAAGCTCTTGGTCGAGTTATACTTGAAGAAGTAGAAATAAAGAGCATGCAAGCTCTCGTAAGCTATGAAAGTGACCTCATAAAGCTACTTGAGTCTTATAAAGATGGAATACAAAAAGGCACATCAATAAACGAGCTTACACCGTATTACATATACATTAGCGACAAAATACCAAAAGTAAAAGTAGCTTGTAGCTCTTGTGGATATGAGTTTGAGATGGCCGAGAATTACTATATGAATCTCGTAAGCAAAAAGAAGCAGATATATTGCGGAAAATGTTTACAAGCTCACAGGTTAAGGAATCTTTCAAAGACACATCAGAAAAGTAATAACCACACGAGTAAACCAAGCACTTCCACAAGCTTATATACTCAGACAACTGCGTTTAGTCGAAGAACTTCTCAAGAATCATTTTTATCAAAATTACTAAGGATACTATTTGAGTAAATTAATAAGAATTCAAAAGCTAAGCTATTTGTGGTCTTTTGAGTTCCCCTTCTTTGCTTTAAAAGTATAAAACCCAACTTTGCTTAGCTTCTACAGGTTTTTTCAGTTCAGAGCCGAGAATATTTTACTAGAAGTATTGCAAATCAAAAAGAAATGTGTAAGGAACAATTCTTACGGCAATACCAAACTATACGTAAAAATTACTCATAGCATTTATGACTGGTAAACGTGTGAAGTATGAAAGTATGAAGAGTGCTATGATTTGCTGGAGAGAGTTTTGGCTTTTTTTCTTTGGGCTCTGAGTGATTGGGCTTGTAGAATGTTTCTAAGATATGCCAGTCCTGTAGCAGCTTTTTGCTATAAGCTTTTTCGCTTTATTTAATATGTCAGAATCTTTCCTTTACCGTTCTTCCATTCTCCTTACTATGTTCTGCTCTCTGGCTTTGCCGTCTCTTCCGTTCTTATCATCTAAGAGGAGTGCGGAAAACGAGGAAATAAACAACCTCTTTGATACCGTACATACGGTGATAATAACCATGACAACTGTAGGCTACAGGGACATAACTCAGTTATGTCCATGCTTTGTGGCATGGTAAGCTACAGTAGCATGGGAAACCACAGGTGCACCTGCCAAGGAATGTTTACTACAAAAAGGGAGACTTTGGAAGCAAGGAAATCATGCCGGATGCGGGTATAGAAAAGGCGAGCGTGGTTATGGTGCTTGCTGAAAAGCTTCTAGGATACTCTGGTGACTCTGTGGATGCAAGAACCGCATTGGCAGGCGTGCAGGCAAGGGAGATTAACGGTAATGCTTTCAATATACTGGAGCTCCTGCTCAGGGAAAACGCAAAACTTTTAAGGAGCAGAAATAAGCTACATATACGCTCCTGGGAGTAAGACTATAGAAGAAGTGTAGAGAGAACTGGAAAAGTGCGGTTATAGAGTGATAGACACGGAAAAAGAAGGAAAGATAAGACATTTTCCAAGGCTTTCCTACATGCTGACCGCAGGAGAAAGACCGTTGGTAATTAAGGAAGTAAGTGTGTAAGGCTCTTTTTGAGAAGGAGAACGTCGTCAGTGGCTATTGCGTCCGCACCTCTTTTAAAGAGCTCCTCCGCCTTTTTTGGCTCGTTGACTGTCCAAGCTACTACGAAAAGTTTCAATCTATGGGCAAAGTCTATTGCCCTTTGCGTAGCAAGACTGTATTTAGGAAGCACGAGGGAACAGCCTAACTTTTTTGCCTCTGGTATGGAACCGGGAGGCTTTGCGTAAACAAGACCAGTCATTAGCCTACCCTTTAGAGGCTCAAGAGCTTCAGGATAAAAGCTTATGACCGCAATCCAGTCTTTTGCCTTTGCACCCTCTACAACCTCCCGCACCGCATCTGCATCTTCCGGATGCTTTACCTCAAGAAACACACCCACCTTCCCACCTACCAGCTCTAAAGCTTCCTCCAGCCTTGCCAGCCTGTAGCCGTCCTTTGAAATCTTTGCGAGTTCTTCCCACGAAGCTTCTCTAATGTTTACATCCAGACCGAAGGTCCTTTTAAGATTTTCATCGTGGCTTAAAACCAAAACTCCGTCCTCTGTCCTTTGAATGTCCACCTCTACTATATCCGCACCTAGCTCTATGGCTCTGTGTATAGACTGGAGCGTGTTTTCCAGCTCTTTGGCAGGAATGCCTCTGTGACCCACCAGCGCCCTCTTGGATAGCTTTTCCAAAATTAGCATGCTAAAATTTTATAAGGAGGTGGGAAGGTAATCCTTGCAACTCTCTCATATCCGAGAAGAACACATAGAATACAAATCTACAAAAAAAGGCTTCAAACAGTATGTGCGGGAAGCGGAGCTTTTAATATCTGTAGTGGAGGAGCTAAACCTCAACCGGTGTATATGGCTTTAACTTTATAGGCTTAACTCACCTGAGAGGTAGCCTTTAAGTAGGGGGTCTGTTATTTCGTAAATTCCTCTTGACTTCTTTCTTAAAAGTCCGCCATGTCTTAGCTTTTCAATGACCTTGCTTACCATTTGACTCTTTATGTTTACCTTGTAAGGACTTTCACCTTTAGCTATGGCTCTTAGCACCTCTACTGCGCGCTTAGTGCTTTTTGCTTTTTCTATCAACAGCTCTACATAGCCTCTTTCTTCAGAGATGAGTTCTTCAAAACTCTTAAGGGCGTCTTTGTTTGCCATTAGCTTCTGTATATACTTTGATGTATAGTAAGGGTGTCCCTCCAGCCATTCTACAAAGGCTATGGCTTGGGAAGATAGACTTAGCTTGCTTTCCGCAAATCTCAAAACTTCCTCAAGGCTAAAAGCTCCTAACTCCATGGGCGTCCCAAACCTAAAAAAGGCACCGTCCTTGCGTAAAAAAACCTTTTCCATTATGCTTTCTTGCGAGCCAGAGAAAATGTAAGAAACACCCCTGTGATGCTGAATAACGCTTCTGAAAAGTTTAACGAGCTCTTTAGACTCATACAACTCCCCGAACTCGTCATAGGCTACCAACACCCTTTTATTTTCCCTCTCTGATATTATCTGAGGAATTTCCAAAACTTTTGACATTTTCAGTAGTGGACTGCTTTCCTTGCCACCTAAGTCTATTTCTATGTTTTCAAAAACTATTCTCGCCTTTAAAGATAACCCGCCTACAAGCTTCTTTAAAGAACCAGTCAAACCCATACCGCTGTAGAAAACTTCCAGCATGTATTCCATGAGAGTTTCCAAGTTGCCCGAGTAAGGCATAAGGTCAAAGTAAAAGACTTTACAGCCCTCCTTGAGTTCTTCAAAAACCTTCTTTATAAGAGTAGTTTTTCCAAACCTTCTTGGTGCCATCAGAACGAAGTTTTCCCCTCTTAGCAATCCTTCTTTTAGTCTTTTGAGTTCTTCTCCTCTGTTTATAAACCACATAGGTTTATAATTATAAACCAAAAAAGTTTATTTATAAACCAAAATGGTTTATAGCCTTTAAAGCTTGCTTCATCATTCTTTGGAGCAAGCTACTGGCTCTTTGCCAGTAAAAGTGTAGGTTTTAATCTTTCAAGGACTTGTTCTTTTCTTTCTGCGTCCGTTATTATAA
This sequence comes from Aquificaceae bacterium, assembly GCA_025057245.1. GTDB lineage: Bacteria > Aquificota > Aquificia > Aquificales > Aquificaceae > Pampinifervens. Next base: position 3,688 of record JANWYC010000098.1, read on the forward strand.
GGTCAGAGGCTATGGGCAGTCTGTCTGAGAAAAAGTTAAAGAGTTCTTTGTAGACTTTCCAAAAGTCTTTCCTGCTTAGGTCTTCGGAGACCACTACTATAAGGTCTGCATCGCTAAGCCCTCTGTAGTCTCCTCTTACCAAAGAGCCAAAAAGATACACTTCTTCTACAAAAGGGAAACTCTTTACAAGCTCTTGGCTAAACTCGTGGAGCTCTTTCAGGAGTTTCTCCCTGTCTAAATAAAAAAGCCGTGCAGAAGTTGTGGATATTTTCACACGCACGCAAAGCCTCCTCTGACTCTTCTTCAGTATAATACTCGGAAGGTTTACCTGCAGGCAAGCCGTTATGGTAGCGTGTAGGTATGTAGTAAGTATCCAAAAGGCTTGCGGATTTTTCTACTTCTTTTGGTACGTTCAATTCGTATTCTATGAGAGTTTTGATAATGCTGGTGAGAGAATGTCCTCATGCCTCAAGGTTCATAGCCATATAGTGTAAAATAAAAGAGCCACTGCCTAAACTCTTTAAAGTAGCTTGCAAGTCTAAAGCTTGCCTCTGAAAGCTCTGTCAAGCACAGACTTTTCAAGGAGCTCTATTTTCTCTTCCATCTGCTTCTTTTCTCTGAGGACTTCTCTTACTATGCGGTGGACTTGCTCAAGTTTTTGAACTATGCGTTTTTGTTCTTGAAGAGGGGGGAGGGGGATGGAAAAAGCCTTGAGTATTGTTTGATTTATATTGTTTTGAGCATGCCTCTACTATCACTCTGTAAATAGCTTCCCATATATTTCAAGCAGTGAAAGAGATATTCTCTATCAACAAGGCTCTCATCCTTTATCTCAAGCCCAGCTATTGCTTGATTAGTTGCGGCATCTATGTGAAGCATGCCAACCTTTCCAATAGTGGCAAAAATACTAAACAATATAGTTCCTGCAGGAAAAACCTTTGCTGATGAGTTTCTAAGCCCTTCCTCTGTTATTGCCTCTTCTGTCTTGTAAACATGCCCATCCTCAGGTATATCACTTATTTTGACCCATGGAATGCTTCCTCCCCAATACTGTTCTATACGCCTACTCGGAGTCCCTCCAGCTCTTATATTAACCACCTCCCCCAGCTTAACCCACTTCCAGCCCTCTGGCAGTTGCCAAAGATTATTCATTCCTACCCTCCTCGTAACCGTTGCCAAGAATGTCGCTAAGCTCTTCCAACAGGCTTTCTATTTCTCTTTTTCTCTCCATCAAGCTGGCAAGTATGTCCGTAGGTTCTGGCATGTGTTCTGGGTATCCTGACTTGGGATTTCTCGCAGAAAGGTCGTATTCTCTTGCCTTGACTTCCTCCACGCTAACAATCCAAGACC
>JANWYC010000099.1 GCA_025057245.1 Aquificaceae bacterium
CCTATTAAAACTTTTAACAGAAGTTCAATTCTGTCTATCCTTCTGCCTAAGTCTGCTTCGACTTTGTCTATTCTCCTCTCAAGTTCAGCTTTTACATTGTCTATTTTGTTTTCTATCTCTAGCTTTACCAACATAAGCTCTTCTTTCGTAGCCAGCTCTTTTAAGAGCTCTTCTTTGACCTCCGCCTTAAGTATGGGTTTTTGTTCCCTTGCTTTCTCCTCAATCTTTGAAAGACTCTCTTCTAAGACTTTAACTACCTTGTCCGCTTTCTCTTTACCGAGCTCTTCTTCAAGTATCTTGTAAACTTCATAGCTAACTGTAGCCATTTCTCACCTCACTGCAAATACTATTTTTAGAAGCTCTACAAAAGCGGGATTTAAAAGCGTAAGCCCTACTACAACGAGACCTATTAAAACTTTTAACAGAAGTTCAATTCTGTCTATCCTTCTGCCTAAGTCTGCTTCGACTTTGTCTATTCTCCTTTCAAGCTCAAGTCTCAAAGCTCTTATCTCTCCGTAAAACTCCTCCTTAGTGACAAGCTCTTTTAAGAGCTCTTCCTTAACCTCCACTTTGAGTATAGGCTTTTGTTCCTTTACTTTCTCTTCAATCTTTGAAAGGCTCTCTTGTAAGACTTTAACTACCTTGTCCGCTTTGTCTTTACCAAGCTCCTCTTCAAGTATCTTGTAAATCTCGTAGCTTAGGATAGACATATCAGAAAATTATACGCCCAGTGAAAAATTAGGAAAGTATAAAAATTCTCTCTAGAAAAGTCTCGCATATGATTAGTGGCATACTAGTACACCATCCCTGTTTTGTCTAATATATTACTGTCTAATAAATTTCTCGCTCTCGACACATGTGGGTTTTAATATTTTTTCATACTTAGATTCTGAAGCGGATGGATACTAAGTTTTTGGGAGTTTTTTAGACAAACCCCCAATCCCTTTAGACAATCCTTAGGAATTTTCTCTTAAACAACACAATACGCAAAATTTCATGCTATAATTTTCAGTCTTACTACAAAAGGAGGTCTAACCATGAGTGGTCTTATTCAAAAAGTTGAGGACATATACCTTCCTAAGAAAAGCTACCCTAACTTTAAAGTAGGTGATACAGTAAAGGTTCACTACAGAATTGTAGAAGGTGAGAAGGAAAGAATCCAACCCTTTGAGGGTGTAGTAATAAGGATAAAGGGTAGTGGTATAGGAAAGAGCTTTTGTGTAAGGAAAGAATCCTACGGCGTAGGCATAGAAAGAACCTTTCCTTTATATAGTCCAAACATAGAAAGGATAGAAATAGTAAAATACGGAAAAGTAAGAAGGGCAAAGCTTTACTTCTTGCGTAAATACAAGGGTAAAGAAGCAATAGGCAAGATAAGAGAGGTAAAGCCCTGGGAGCTTAAAAAGAAAGCATGACAGAGTATGAGCAGTTTTATTGGGAAAGGGGTTTACTTGTAGCCGGCGTGGATGAAGTGGGTAGGGGACCGCTGGCTGGGCCTCTTGTAGCCTGCGCAGTTATTCTACCTCCTTTTACAGAGACCTTTATAGACAGAGATTCAAAAGCTATGACGCCCAAAGAGAGAGAGGAAGCGTATGAAGTTATAAAGTCAAAGGCTTTAGCCATAGGCACTTCGGTAGTGGACTCAGCCTTGATAGACAGGGTAGGTATAGCAAAAGCCAACCAGATAGCTTTCAAGAGAGCACTTATGGACCTCAAACATCACTTTCATGTAGTCATCAGTGATTACCTAACGGTGGAAGGCTACGAGGGTATTGCTCTTGTAAAGGGAGATGAGAAAAGCCTCAGCTGTGCCTGTGCGAGCATAGTAGCAAAAGTGTTAAGGGATAGAATCATGGAACACTACCACCGAGTTTTCCCTCAGTATAACTTCACTAAGCACAAAGGTTATGCTACTAAAGAACACATAAAAGCCCTTGACCTCTACAAGGAAAGCCTTATACACCGGAGGAGCTTCTCTCCTCTAAAACAGTTAAATCTTTTTCCCTGATGCACGTTCCTGTCCTTTTAGAAGAGGTAGTAGAGCTCCTTTTAGGTAATGGAGGGAAGGTTTACGTGGATTGCACTATAGGTCTGGGAGGTCACACAAAGAGGATATTGGAGAGAGACCCTGAAGCTTTTGTGATAGGCATAGACAGAGACCATCATACTCTTGAAATAGCGGAGGATAACCTTAAGACCTTCGAAAGAAGGTTTAGCCTTTATCATGCCAACTACGCAGATATAGACCATGTGCTACAGATGGAAGGTGTGTCTGAGGTGGACGGTATACTTTTTGACCTTGGCGTCTCTATGTTGCAACTGAAAAGTTCAAGAGGTTTTTCCTTCCAAAGAGACGAGCCCCTGGATATGAGAATGAACCCAGAGGATAAGCTCACAGCCTATCATGTGGTAAATCAATACTCTGAAAGGGAACTGGAGAGGATACTAAGGGAATACGGAGAAGAGCCTTACGCAAGGAGAATAGCTAAAGCCATAGTCTTAACGAGGGCGAAAAAACCTATAGAGACCACAGGTCAGCTAGTAGAAGTACTGCTGTCCGTGCTTCCTTACAAAGGTGGTAAAAGACATCCCGCTACAAGAACCTTTCAGGCTATAAGGATGGAAGTAAACAGGGAGCTTGAGTCTCTCAGAATGGCTCTCGAAAAAAGCCCGAATTATCTCAAGCCTGGTGGTAGGCTGGTGGTCATATCTTTTCATTCCTTGGAAGACAGGCTGGTGAAGGATTTTATGAGAAAGCATCTTAAAGTATTGACAAAAAAACCGATAGTTCCTAATATGAGAGAAGTAAGATTTAATCCCGCAAGTAGAAGTGCAAAACTAAGAGCGGGGGAAAAGCCATGAAGTATATAATACTGAGCTTAATATTGCTATGCTTGAACTACATATACTCAGCATACAGCCTCAGTGTTTCAAAAGATTATGCTAAAAAGGTTCAGGAGTTAAAAAAGGAAAAGGAAAGGTCTCTTATACTTAAAGCGGAGTTGGAAAAGCATGTAAACTACAAAACCGCAAAAAATTACGCAGAATCCGCCGGCTTTAGTCCCGTTGACTGGGGCAGAGTGAAGCTAGTAAAGGCTTCTAAGTAGGCAAAATCCTGTAAAAACGCTTTTTACCAACTTGGAGCTTCAGTTCCTGATAGACTTCTATCTCTTGGTTTGGGTCTTCTACTTTCTCTCCATTTATCCTTAAACCACCACCTTCTATTAGCCTTCTGGCTGAGTTTTTTGAATTTTCTATACCCAGCTCAAAAAGAAACTCGTAAGCTTTTTGAAGGTATCCACTTTTTACCTTAATGCAGATGGCATCCTCAGGGAACTCTCTGTGTGAAAAGGTTTTTTCAAAGAATTCTCTTGCTCTATCCGCTTCTTGCCGAGAATGATAGCGGGACACTATCGTATGAGCTAGATTCTTCTTAGCTTCCATTGGATGCATTTCCCTTTTTAGCTTTTGTATGTCTTCTTCACCGTAGTCTGTTAAAAGTAGGTAATACTCCCACATAAGGTCATCAGATATGGACATGAGCTTTCCAAACATCTGGTTCGGCTCTTCTGTTAGCCCTAAATAGTTTCGGTAAGATTTAGACATTTTTCTTACACCATCCAGACCTACAAGAAGGGGAAGGGTAATGCATACCTGCGGTTCTTGTCCGTATGCTCTCTGTAAATCTCTTCCTACCAAAAGGTTGAACTTCTGGTCTGTGCCTCCCAGCTCCACATCCGCCCTAAGAAATACAGAATCGTAGCCCTGAAGCAAGGGGTATAGGAATTCGTGTATGTGTATAGGCACGCCTTCTTTAAATCGTTTGGAAAAATCATCCCTTTCAAGCATCCTTGCTACCGTATACTGTCCAGCCAATTTAAGTATGCCCTCCACGCCAAGATGGTAAAGCCACGAGCTGTTGAAAACTATGTTTGTTTTCTCTGGAATAAGAACTTTAAAAACCTGATGCTCGTAAGTTTTGGCATTTTCCAAAACCTCTTCCCTGCTCAGGGGTGGTCTGGTCTCACTCCTTCCCGTAGGGTCACCTATCATAGCGGTAAAGTCGCCTATTACGAAATAAACCTCGTGTCCCAAGATTTGAAACTGTCTTAGCTTTTGAAGAAGCACTGAGTGTCCAAGATGCAGGTCTGGTGCGGTTGGGTCAAAGCCTGCCTTAATTCGCAAAGGTCTGCCTTCCTTGAGCTTTTTCAGCAGTTCTTCCTCTTCTATAATTTCAGAAGTTCCTTGTTTTATAAGTCTGAGCTGTTCCTCTGGGCTAGGCATAGACTTAATTATACAAACAGTTCCGCAGGTGGCGGGGATAATAAACCCAGCTTCCTCCTTATTATGCCTTCAGAGTATTTTTCCAAGTAGTATACTATGGTTTCCACTCTTATTCTTACGCTACCCGCCGGCTTAGTCTCATCCAGCTCTCCAAACTTGAAAAACAGAGTGCCAGAACTCTCCACTATCTTTTGCACCGGTGTGTAGGTAGGCTGGTCCATGCCACATTCGTAGGAAGAGAGTCTAATAACGCCAGTTATCCAGGGAAATCTGGCGGAGAACTTAGCTCCCCATATTATCTCGTTGGTGTTAGAGCTGTAAGATGAAGTCCACACATCAGATATGTCAAAAGGGCTTTTTATAATACCCGCCTTTATCTCGAGACCGAAGAGCCACTCTAACAGCCAATCTTCAAGTGGTAGGTAGTTATACCACAGCACAGGGTAGCGGTAAGGTTGAAACTCTCCATCTATCTCGTGTCCTATACCTGGGTCTATGTGGTAGGGTCTCGCAAGCACCAAAATAGCTGGCTTGTTGTTTTTTGCACACCACCGAATTATCTCAAGGCTCTTCTCTCTAACCCTTTTATCAAAATCTTCCAACGCTCTAAAGCCTTCCCTAACCGCCTCTGCGGTTTCCTCAAAAGTAAGACCGGGGATATGCTCTTTCAAGGACTCCCAAAGGTATTTAGGTAGTATCTCTGGTTCTGCAAAGGGAACGAAGGGAAACACCGCAT
>JANWYC010000009.1 GCA_025057245.1 Aquificaceae bacterium
TGTTAAGCCTGTAAGGATACTCTTTGAGAAAGGCGACCAAGTAAGGGTTATAGAAGGTCCCTTTATGAACTTCTCTGGAACTGTGGAAGAGGTACATCCAGAAAAAGAAAAAGTTGTGGTTTTGGTGAGCATCTTTGGTAGGCTCACGCCAGTGGAGTTAGATTATTCTCAGGTGGAGAAGCTATGAGAGAGTGGGTAAGCGGTGTAATAAAGAAGGTCACCCTTGAGGCTATATACAAATTAGTGGAAGAACGCGCTCAGTGGATAGTGGAAAAGCAGGAAAAGGACAAACAGGAACTTCTCACGCATATCCATAGGCTTGAAGAGAAGCAAGAAAAAGATAAGCAGGAGGTTCTTGAAATCATTCAAGAAACTAAACAAGAACTCCTCGCACACATACATAGACTTGAAGAGAAGCAAGAAAAGGACAAAAAAGAGCTCCTCGGATACATACACAGACTTGAAGAAAAACGGGAACAAGATAAACGAGAAATTCTGGGAGTTATTCATGAACTAAGGCAAGAGTTTCTCGGATACATTCATAAGATTGAGGATAGGCAAGAGAAGTTTCAGGAGGAGGTAAGGGCTGAGTTCAGGCATATAAACCAGAGGTTTGACACTGTGGTGAATATGCTTCTTAGCCTCTCGCTAAGTAAGAGAAAGGAGGAATAGTATGAAAAAGGTAACCGCAAAGGTTGAGCTTATGCTTCCTGCTCAGCAGGCAACGCCGGCGCCCCCTGTTGGACCTGCTCTTGGTCAGCACGGCGTAAACATAATGGAGTTTGTTAAACAGTTTAACGCAGCCAGCAAGGAGTTTGAACCGGGAACTGTGGTGCCCGTAGTCATAACCGTATACCAAGACAGGAGTTTTACCTTTATTCTAAAAACTCCGCCCGTATCTTACCTTTTGAGAAAGGCTGCAAAGGTTCAGAAGGGTTCTTCAGACCCCAAAAAGCAAAAGGTGGGTAAGGTTAGCGTTCAGCAGGTGGAAGAGATAGCCAGGATAAAATTAAAGGATATGAACACCAAGGACCTTAAGTCTGTCATGAGGCAGGTGGTGGGCACAGCCCGCAGTATGGGTATAGAAGTAGAAGGATGGAAGGAGTGAAGCCATGAAGAGAGGTAAAAGATATCAAAAGTGTTTAGAACTCTACGACAAAAACCTGCTTTACAGCGCAGAAAACGCCATACAGATACTGAAAAAGCTCCATCAGGAGTGTGGTCCTAAGTTTGACCAAACGGTGGAGCTTGCCATGAAGTTGGGTGTGGACCCTAAGTATGCGGACCAGATGGTAAGAGGGTCTGTGGTTCTGCCCAATGGACTGGGAAGGGAGCTAAAGGTTCTCGTGCTGGCGGAGGGTGAATACCAAAAGATAGCTAAAGAGGCGGGTGCGGACTACGTAGGTGGTGAGGACATAATAAACAAAATTGCAAAGGAGGAGTGGGTGGACTACGACGTGGTCATAGCAACTCCAGATATAATGCCAAAGGTGGCAAAGCTGGGTAAGATTTTAGGTCCAAAAGGTCTTATGCCTAATCCTAAAACGGGCACTGTAACTACCAACCTAAAGCAGGCTATAGAAGAGGCTAAAAAAGGAAGGGTAGAGTTCAGAGTAGACAAGACGGGTAATATTCACATGCCAGTGGGTAAAATATCCTTTGACGAGCAAAAACTGCTTCAGAATGTATACACAGCCATAGATGCGGTTGTGAAGGCAAAGCCTTCTGGTGCAAAAGGTCAGTATGTAAGGGGTATAGCCCTGTCTCTTACCATGAGCCCCTCTGTGAAGGTGGATGTGTCTTCTACTCTTAAAAAGCTTCAAGAGTTGGTAGCATAAGGAGGAATCCATGAGAAGAAACTGGGAACTTAAAGGTCAGATTGCAGACTCTTACAGTGGCAGGATACAAAGGTCAAGCTTGGTTGTATTCTTTGACTTTACTGGCATTGACGCTCAGGCTATGACAAAGCTCAGGGCAGATGTCAAAGATGCAGAGGGTGAAGTGCTCGTGGGCAAAAACACACTCTTCTACAGAGCTTTTACCAACACTGTTATGTCAGACCACAGGGAAGTGCTTACTGGACCTACCGCCCTTGCCTTCGCATACGGAGACCCCGTAAAGGTAGCAAAGGTGATTTTTGACTTTATGAAGGAGGTGGACAAAGACAAGCCCCTTTCCAGAATAAAGGGAGCTTATATGCAGGGAAGGTTTTTAAAGCCAGCAGATGTTCAAGCCCTTGCGGAGCTTCCACCTAAGGAGGTGCTGGTCTCCAAACTTATGGGAGCTATTCAAGGACCCATATACGCTCTTGTTATGGCTCTCAAGTCTGCACCTCAAAAGCTTGTGCTTACATTAAAAGCGATTGAAGAGAAAAAATCTTAAAGGAGGTTATAGATATGGCAACGCTTACCATTGACGAGATAGTAGAAGCCATAGGGAACATGACCTTGCTTGAGGTCTCTGAGCTTGTGAAAAAGCTGGAGGAAAAGTTTGGCGTGTCCGCAGCTATGGTGGCGGCAGCCCCAGTGGCAGCCGCAGGAGCACCCGCAGCAGGAGCGCCTGCAGTGGAGGAAAAGACGGAGTTTGACGTCATACTCAAAGCCGCTGGTGCCAACAAGATAAACGTCATTAAGGTAGTCAGGGAACTTACTGGTCTTGGTCTCAAAGAGGCTAAGGACCTTGTGGAAAGTGCCCCAAAGCCTGTAAAAGAAGGTGTTTCAAAGGAAGAGGCGGAGAAGATAGCGGCAAAACTAAAGGAAGCTGGCGCGGAGGTAGAGATAAAGTAAGTTATGCTCTTGCTAAATACATACGCCAAAATGGTGACCCCCTGTCCTACAGGGGGTATTTTGTTTTAATTCACAGTTGACATGGTCTGTTGTTTTGCTTATAATACCAGGTTTACACTAAAGCGAGGGCTGAAGGTATGAGAAAAAATATCCCGCTACCAAGAAAGTTCTTTGGTAGAAAAAAAGAGCTTGTTAGCCCACCTCATTTACTGTTTCTTCCAAAAGAATCCTTTGAATCCTTCCTGCAGTTTTACACACCACCAGAGAAGAGGGAGCAAAAGGGTTTAGAGTACGTCTTTTCCACTTCTTTTCCTTTTAAGGACCCTGACGAGAAGATAACACTTGAATACTTAGGCTATGAAGTAGGAGATTGGGAATGTAACAAGTGCGGTTATAAGGCTTACACAGACCAGAGCTTTTTAGCAGGCTACGGTGTTAAGTGTCCCAAGTGTGGAAATTTGCTCGTTTACAAAGAAAAATACACAGAGGAAGAGTGCAAAATAAAGGGCTTTACATACGCAGTGCCTATTAGGGTAATGGTAAGACTTAGGACAAAGACGAAAAAAGGTGAGAAGTACGGCGAGCCAAAAAAGGTCTACTTTGGCGAACTGCCTATGATGACCAAGGTGGGCTCTTTTATCATAAACGGTAGTGAAAGGATTGTGGTAAATCAGCTCATAAGGTCTCCGGGCGTCTTCTTTGAAGAGAAGGAAGAGCGTCAGAAAGAGAACACCATAATAAGAATCGTATACAGGGCGAGCATCATACCCGACAAGGGTCCAAGAGTAGAGTTTGAGCTTTCCAGTGCTACGGATGTGCTGTCTTCTCGTATAGACAGGAAAAAGGTGGGTAATACCTACATACTTAGGGCGTTAGGGCTCGAAACCGCCTATGACATCCTAAAACACTTTTACCCAGACACTAGAGCTCTCTTTGTACAGGAAGGGAGGATATACGATAGGAAAACCGGAGAGGAATACACGCTTGACGACCTTGAGAGCTTCTATCTCTTTGCGGTGCTTAGATACAAAGCTCGTGTAGAAGAAAGGGGAACGGAGGAAGAGTACATTGAGGAAAGGTTTATAGAAGACCTCTCCCAGATGGAAAGGCTTTTAAAGGACGACAGGATAAAGATAGAGCTAATATCTGCGGTGCCAAAGGAAAGCTCCGTTAAAAGCCCATACGGAAAAATTCTTGTAGACACTTTAATAGCAGAGACAGCACCTAAAGACCAAGATAAAAGAAGCCCGCTTAAAATACCCGTCAGGTTTAGCTTTAGGGACTACGCTCTGGTAGACATATACAAAAAGCTTAGAGCGGTAGAGCCTATGGTAATGGAGCTGGAACACCTTATTAGCAGGGCAAGGTCTCACTTTGACCTTTACTTTAAAGACCTTACCAGATACGACCTTTCTCGGGTAGGAAGGGTAAAGCTTAATGCCAAGGTTCACAGAATTCCAAAGGAGTTAAAGCCGGCGGACTTGGAGAGGCTTCATCATCTCCCCCCCCTTGCTCTTGGAGAGAGCGTGGAAGGATACAAGGCGGGCACTCTTGTTACAGAAAGCGTGCTATCTGAAGTCTTCAAACACAGGCAAAGCGTAAAGGTCAAGAACTACACAGAGGATGACGCCAGATTTCTAAGCGTTCTTGATTTGGTAAATACTATAAAGTATTTGATAAACCTTAGATACGGAAGGGAGAAGAAGGATGACATAGCATATCTGGGCAACAGGCGAATAAGGGCTGTGGGTGAGCTTTTGGAAAATCAGGCGCGTATGGGCATAGCCCGTATGGAGAAGTTTTTCAGGGATAGATGCACCGTGGCAAATCCAGAAGACCCCAACCTTAAGCCTCAGGACCTTCTAAACCCCAGATATCTTACTAGCGCCATATACGATTTTCTAAAAGGCGGTATGCTTTCCCAGTATTTGGACAACGCCAACCCGCTCTCTGCTATGACTCACAAAAGGAGGCTATCCGCCCTCGGTCCTGGAGGTCTTACCAGAGAAAGTGCCAAGTTTGAAATAAGGGACGTGCATCCCTCTCATTACGGAAGGATATGCCCCATAGAAACGCCAGAGGGTCAGAACATAGGTTTGGTTACATCGCTGACGGTTTACGCCCAGACCAACGAATACGGCTTTATAGTAACGCCCTACAGAAGGGTTGAGAAGGGTAAGGTGACGGACAAGGTAGATTACTTAGCCGCTTACGAAGAGGAAAACTTTGTCATAGCCCAGTATACACCTACAGATGAAGAGGGTAGAATACTCAGCGACAGGGTTTATGCCAGATATAAAAACGATATACAAATTGTCAGAGCGGAGCAAGTCCACTACATGGACGTATCCCCCAAACAGGTAATATCCGTGTCCGCCTCTCTTATACCCTTCCTTGAGCATGACGATGCTAACAGAGCTCTGATGGGTTCTAACATGCAAAGGCAGGCAGTTCCCCTCATGTTTACCTCCTCACCCCTCGTTGGCACTGGTATGGAGAAGAAAGTGGCTTTTGACAGCGGTGCGGTGGTGCTGGCGGAGAGGGGTGGTTATGTGGAGGAGGTGGATTCCAAAAGGATAATAATCAGAGTAAACCCCGAAGAGGTAAACCTGTCAGACCCTACAGACCTTGGGATAGACGTTTACGAGCTCAAGAAGTTCGAAAGAACCAACCAAAACACCTGTGTTAACCAAAGACCTCTGGTGGTAAAAGGTCAAAAGGTTCAGAAGGGAGACCTCTTGGCGGACGGACAGTCCACTTACAGGGGTGAGCTTGCCTTAGGCAAAAACGTGTTGGTTGCCTTCATGCCCTGGAGAGGTTACAACTTTGAAGACGCCATAGTCATATCAGAAAGGTTGGTAAAAGAGGATGTTTACACTTCCATACACATAGAAGAGCTTGAATTGGAAGCCAGAGAGACCAAGATAGGCAACGAGGAAATAACCCGTCAAATACCAGGTGTGCCAGAAAGAGCTCTAGCTCACTTGGATGAGTTTGGCATAGTTAAAATAGGCACATACGTAAAACCTGGAGACATACTAGTAGGTAAGGTCACGCCCAAGGGAGAGACTCAGCTAACGCCCGAGGAGAAGCTCCTTCAGGCTATATTCGGTGAAAAGTCAAGGGATGTTAAGGACTCTTCCCTCAGATGTCCACCGGGCGTGGAAGGTATGGTGGTGGATGTGAAGGTTTTTGCCAGAAAGACAGGTGAAAGAAAGAACTACCTTGTGGAGCACGTGGAGAGAATGGAGAAAGAGGAATTAGAGAGAGAACTGGAAAAGAGAAAGAGGCTAATAGTCGAAGGCAGGAACAGTGTGGTAAAAAGTTTGGTGCTTGGTAGAACTTTGGATAAGGAAATAACCGTAAGAAAAAAGACTTACGGACCAGGCACGGTAGTAGACGAGCAGGTCTTTGATGCACTGCTTAACTACATCGTAACAAAACCAGAGAACTTGTTTGATGACCAAGAGCTGTGTCAGAAGATAAGCGAGGCAAGGGAGAGAGCGCGCTCCCAAGTGGAAATGATATCCAAAATCTACGAGGAGAAGATAAACTCCGTAGGTAAAAAGAGCGAGCTACCTTCTGGTGTTCACACGCTGGTTAAGGTTTACATAGCTCAGAAGAGGAAGATAAAGGTGGGGGACAAAATGGCAGGTCGTCACGGAAACAAGGGCGTAATATCGGTGATTCTTCCTGTGGAAGAGATGCCATTTCTTGAAGATGGCACGCCCGTGGACATAGTTCTCAACCCTCTGGGCGTTCCTTCTCGTATGAATGTGGGACAGATACTTGAAACTCACTTAGGTTGGGCGTCTAAGGAGCTGGGCAAAAAACTCAGGGAAATGTCGGAGGAGGGCGCAGATAGAAAGGAGATAGTAGACTTTCTCATGGATATCTATGGCGTGGGTGATGTGGGTGAGGAAAACAGAAAGTACCTAGAAGATTTCCTGCAAAGCCTTGATGAGGAAGACTTTAGGGAGTTAATAGAGCTTTACGGTGAGATGGGTGTACCCATGGCAACACCTGTCTTTGAGGGTGCCAATGAGGAGCACATAAAAGAGCTTCTAAAAATGGCAGATCTTCCAGAGGATGGAAAAACGGTTCTGTATGACGGTAGGACGGGTGAGCCTTTTGACATGAGAGTGACGGTGGGCTACATGCACATGCTCAAGCTTATACACATGGTGGACGACAAGATTCACGCAAGGAGCACTGGACCATACTCTTTGGTTACTCAGCAACCTCTGGGTGGAAGAGCTCAGTTCGGTGGTCAGAGGTTGGGTGAGATGGAGGTTTGGGCTTTGGAAGCTCACGGCGCAGCTCACACCCTCCAGGAGATGCTTACGGTTAAGTCTGACGACATAGAAGGAAGGACCAAGGTTTACGAATCCATAGTAAAGGGTAAATACATGTATCAGCCTGGTGTGCCAGAGTCTTTCAGAGTTCTGGTGCGCGAGCTGAAGGCGCTTGGTCTTGATGTAAAGTGTGAGGACGGGGCTGGTATGCCTTGCGACCATGTAGAAATTGAGGAGGAACAGCCATGAGGAAAGGGCTTTTACCCTTTGAAAAGATAAAGCTTATGCTTGCCTCTCCTGAAGAGATAAGAAGTTGGAGCTACGGGGAGGTGAAAAAACCAGAGACCATAAACTACAGAACTCACAAACCAGAAAAGGATGGTCTTTTCTGCGCCAAGATATTTGGACCCATAAAGGACTACGAGTGCTTGTGTGGTAAATACAGAGGTAAGCGTTTTGAGGGGACCATATGCGACCGTTGTGGTGTGGAGGTAACCAGGTCATACGTAAGACGCAAAAGGTTCGGACACATAGAGCTGGCGGCGCCAGTGGCTCACATCTGGTTTCTAAAGAGCACGCCTTCCAAGATAGCCACGCTTATAGGCATGTCAGTCAGAGACGTGGAAAGGGTTATTTACTTTGAATCCTATCTGGTGATAGAGTATCCCATGAACGAAGAGGAGGAAAGGAGCTTTGCTCAGCAAGAGGATAGCATACCCCTAAAGGATGACATGGGGAATGTGAAGTTTGTCAAGCTCCATATTGTGGACGAGGATACATACAACAGAGATTTTGCCACCAGCCTTGAACATAAATACGAAGGTGGTATGGGTGCGGAGATAATAAAGAGGGTGCTCTCAAGTCTTGACCTTGAGACCTATGCTAAAAAGCTCAGAGAAGAGATAAGACCTTACAGCTTCGGCTTCGAGGACCTTTCAGAAGAAACCTACCAGAAATACACAAAGCTCTACGAGAGGATGGTAAGGGTGCTGGCAGAAGATTTCAGGCTTTACGGGGTAGACATAAAGCTTCCAGAGGGTTCTAACCTGGAGCAGGTGCTCCATCGCATAATAGTGGGTGAGCTGTACCTTAACCCGGATGACGGTTCTCTTTCGGAGGAGAGCCTGGAAGGTTTTCAGACGGGTAGAGAAGCCCTTCAAGCGTTCTACACAAAGGTTAGTCAGAGGAAGAAAGACCTTCCAGTATTTGAAAAGATAAAGATGGACATAAGGAACGCGGTGTTAAAGGAAGTGCCAGAGTCAAGGGTGAAGAAGGTGCTCAGGGTGCTAAAGCTGGTGGAAGACTTTATGAAAAGTGGTAATAAACCTGAATGGATGATTTTAGAAGTTCTTCCAGTGCTACCCCCAGAGCTAAGACCCTTAGTAGCCCTTGACGGTGGAAGGTTTGCCACTTCAGACCTGAATGACCTATACAGGAGGATAATAAACAGAAACAACAGGCTAAAAAGGCTTATAGAGCTTGACGCCCCTGAGATAATCATAAGGAACGAGAAGAGGATGCTCCAGGAGGTAGTCTCCGCCCTGATTGACAACGGAAAGCGTGGAAGGGTGGTCACTCAGAACGGAAGGGCCCTTAAGTCTTTGTCCGATTACCTGCGTGGAAAACAAGGAAGGTTCAGGCAGAACCTTTTGGGTAAAAGGGTGGATTACTCTGGTCGTAGTGTAATTGTGGTCGGTCCAGAGCTGAAGATGCACCAGTGTGGTCTTCCAAGGATTATGGCTCTGGAGCTTTTCAAATCCTTTGTATACAGAAGGTTGGAGGAGAAAGGTTATGCCACTTCCATAAAGAACGCCAAAAAGCTGGTGGAGCAGAAGACTCCCGAGGTTTGGGAATGTTTGGAAGAGGTGGTAAAACAGCATCCTGTGTTGCTAAACCGCGCACCCACACTTCATAGGATGTCAATACAGGCTTTTGAACCCGTGCTGGTAGACGGCAAGGCGATACAGCTACATCCCTTGGTGTGTCCGCCATTTAACGCAGACTTTGACGGAGACCAAATGGCTGTGCATGTGCCCTTGAGCATAACCGCACAACTGGAAGCCTACATATTAATGCTTTCCACCCAGAACATTCTATCACCCGCCCATGGCAAGCCCATCACCATGCCTTCTCAGGATATGATACTGGGTGTTTACTACATGACCCAGGAGGTGCCGGGTGTAAAGGGTGAAGGTAAACTCTTCTTCAGCAGGGAAGAGGTCCTGCTTGCTCTTGAAAACAAGAAGATAGACATACATGCCCGCATAAAACTTAGGTTGGAAGACGGTAATGTAATAGAGACTACCCCCGGTAGAGTGCTTTTCAACAGCATCTTGCCCGAGGGACATCCTTTCGTAAACGAGCCTATGGACAAGAAGAAGGTTTCAAAGCTGATAGCCAATTTTTACAAACGCTACGGTACGGAGAAAACCGCTCAGCTTCTGGATAAGGTAAAAGAGCTTGGCTTTGATATTGCTACCAGAGCGGCAGTGTCCATAGGTATAGAAGACCTTCAGATACCAAAAGTGAAAAAGGAAGTGCTACTTCAGGCTTTTGAGCAGACGGACGATATAGCGGAGCTCCATAGGAACGGTATTATCACCGCAAAAGAGAGATACAACAAGATTATAGACCTATGGTCTGAGATAACGGACAAAGTTTCCAAGGCTATGTTTGATGAGATAGAGAAAAGTGAGAGAAGGGAGGGTGAGAAGGTTTACACGGGCATATTCAACCCAATATACATGATGGCAAACTCAGGTGCCAGAGGAAACAAAGACCAGATAAGACAGCTGGCGGCTATGAGAGGTCTTATATCAAAGCACACTGGTGAGTTTATAGAAACGCCCATAGTTTCCAACTTCAGAGAAGGTCTCTCAGTGCTTGAGTACTTTATATCCACCTACGGTGGTAGGAAGGGTCTTGCGGATACCGCTCTGAAAACTTCTTTTGCGGGATACCTTACCCGTAGGCTGGTGGACGTAGCCCAGGACATTACCATAACCGAGAGAGACTGCGGAACACACAGGGGCATAGTCATGGAAGCCATAGTGGAAGGTGGTGAGGAAAAGGTGTCTCTCAAAGATAGGATAATAGGTAGGACTCTGGCTGAGGACGTGACAGACCCATACACTGGAGAGGTCATAGCCCATAGAAACCAGATAGTGGACGAAGAGATGGCGGACAGGATAGTTCATGCGGGTATAGAGAAGGTTGTAGTCAGGTCACCCCTTACGTGCGAAGCACGGCATGGCATATGTGCCATGTGTTACGGATGGGACCTATCTCAGAGAAAGCTCGTGGATTTAGGTGAGGCGGTTGGCATTATAGCCGCCCAGTCTATCGGAGAACCCGGCACACAACTTACCATGAGAACCTTCCACATAGGTGGTGCGGCTACTGCGGAGAGGGCAAAAGGTGAGCTCTTAAACGAAAGGGCGGGTGTGGTCAAATATTACAACATAAAACTCATAACCAACAGGGAGGGTAAGAGGATAAACATATCCAAGGACGGTGCAATAGGCATTCTAAGCTCCGAAAGCAGGATGTTAGAAAGACACGCGGTGCCCTACGGCGCAAGCATACTGGTAGAAGAGGGTAAAGAGATTGGTGAAAACACCCTTCTGGCGGAGTGGGACCCGTTCAACACGCTTATAATAGCGGAGGAGTCAGGAAGGGTAGAGTTCAAAGACATAGCTCTGGATATAACTGTAAAAGAGGAGAAAGACCCTCTAACAGGGAAGACTTCTACCGTGGTCTACTTTACCAGGTCAAAGGATGCCATGCTCCACACACCCAAGATAGTGGTTCACACAGAGGATGGAAGGGAGGTTCCGTATGACCTTCCGGTAAACTCCATAGTGAACATACCAGCAGACAGGCTAAGTTTTGAATGGCAGGTATGCCCCACATGCACTGAGTCTGAGGGCACGGAGATACAGCACAAATACTACGTGGTAAAAGACTACTACGTTCAGCCCGGCGACATTCTTGCCCGTATACCCAAGGAGATGGCAAAGGTGCGCGACATAGTAGGTGGTCTTCCAAGAGTGGAAGAGCTCTTTGAAGCCAGAAGACCCAAAAACCCTGCCATACTTACGGAGATAGACGGCATTGTGAACATATACGAGGATGCGGACGAGGTTATCCTCTTCAACCCAAAAACTGGGGAGACCAGAAAGTACGACATAAAGAAGGATGAATACATTCTGGTTAGCCACGGTCAGTATGTGCAAAAGGGTTCTAAGATAACTGACAGGGTGGTAGCGGATATGGATTGTCAGGTAAGGATAAAAGGTAGAGGCTATAGGGTGGTGGTTTACAACAAAGAGACAGGTCTTGAGAAAGAATACTTCGTGCCAAAGGGTAAACACCTTCTGGTTAAGAACGGAGACACCGTCAAAGCGGGTGACCCCCTAACTGACGGAACACCAGTGCCCGAGGAAATACTCAGGATAAAGGGTGTGGATGAGCTTCAGAGGTTTCTCCTTAAGGAAGTGCAGATGGTTTACAAACTACAGGGCGTGGACATAAACGACAAGCACTTTGAGATAATCATCCGTCAGATGCTCAGGCGTAGGAGGATAGTAGACCCCGGAGACAGCAGGTTCTTGGTTAACGAGGATGTGGAAGTGGAAGAGCTTCAGAGAGAGATAGAGAGAATAAGGGAAGAGGGCGGAAAAATACCCAAGGCGGAGCCCATATTGGTGAGCATATCCAAAGCGGCGCTGACCTCTCGTAGCTGGATATCCGCCGCTTCTTTCCAAGAGACCACCAAGGTGCTCACCGATGCATCCTGTGAGGGTAAGGTGGATGACCTAAGGGGCATAAAAGAGAACGTGATAATAGGCAACTTAATCCCTGCGGGCACGGGTTTGTGGGAGTATGCGGACGTGGATGTGGTAGAAGAGGAGAAGGCAAAAGTTTTGAAAGATGTGTTATAATATTTGGCTTAGGAGGTTTAAAAGATGCCTACCATAAACCAGTTGGTTAAACAGGGCAGAGAGAGCAGGAAGAAGAAGAGTAAGGCACCAGCCCTTCAGGGCAACCCTCAGAGAAGGGGGGTGTGCGTAAGGGTCTACACGGTAACGCCCAAAAAGCCCAACTCTGCCCTTAGGAAGGTGACGAGGGTGAGGCTTTCCAGCGGAATAGAGGTGACCGCTTACATACCCGGCGAGGGTCACAACCTTCAGGAGCACTCCCTGGTGCTGGTTAGAGGTGGTAGGGTCAAAGACCTTCCGGGTGTAAGGTATAAGGTGGTAAGAGGCACGCTTGACACTGCGGGCGTAGCCAACAGAAAACAGTCCAGGTCCAAATACGGTGCTAAGAGACCAAAGCCAGGTCAACAGGCACAGGCAAAGGGAGGTAAGAAGTAATGCCGAGGAAAGGTTCAGTTACACCAAGAGAGACGACGCCCGACCCTAAGTATGGGGATGTGATAGTTCATAAGCTTATAAACAAGGTAATGGAGAGTGGTAAAAAGTCTGTGGCGGAGTGGATAGTTTACACAGCCCTTGAATCTGCGGCTAAGGAGGTGAACCTACACCCCGTAGAACTCCTTCATAAGGTGGTGGAAAAGCTAAAGCCGGAGTTTGAAGTGCGCCCCAGAAGGGTAGGTGGTGCTACCTATCAGGTGCCAGTGGAGGTTCAACCAAGAAGGCAGATAAGTCTTGCCATTAAATGGCTGGTTCAGTCCGCAAGGGAAAGGTCAAAGCACAGGGGTAGCTACACCATGATAGAGAGGTTAAAGGCGGAGCTTTTAGATGCTCTGCAGGAGAAGGGCGGTGCCATAAAGAAGAAGGAAGAGACCCACAAGATGGCAGAAGCTAACAAAGTTTTTGCTCACTTTAGATGGTAAGGAGGAGGTCATGCCAAGATTAGTGCCCATCGATAGACTCAGAAACATAGGTATAGTTGCGCACATAGATGCGGGAAAGACCACCACTACGGAGAGGATACTCTACTATACGGGTAAAACCTACAAGATAGGTGAGGTGCACGAAGGTGCGGCTACCATGGACTGGATGCCCCAAGAGAGGGAAAGGGGTATAACCATAACCGCTGCGACCACAGCCTGCTACTGGAAGGACCACCAGATAAACATAATAGACACGCCCGGACACGTGGACTTTTCGGTGGAAGTGGTGCGCTCTATGAAGGTTCTGGACGGCATCATATTCATATTCTCCGCGGTGGAAGGTGTTCAGCCCCAGTCAGAAGCCAACTGGAGGTGGGCGGACAGGTTTGGTGTTCCAAGGATAGCCTTTATAAACAAGCTGGATAGGTTGGGTGCGGACTTCTACAGGGTTTTTGCGGAGATTGAGAAGAAGTTAAGCATAAAGCCAGTGGCGGTTCAAATCCCCATAGGTGCGGAGGACCAGTTTAAAGGCGTTGTGGACCTTATGCAGATGAAGGCAATAATATGGCTCGAAGAGACCCTGGGCGCAAAATACGAGATTGTGGATATCCCTGCGGAGTATAAAGAGAAAGCCCAAGAATGGCGTGCAAAGATGGTGGAAGCCATAGTGGAAAAGGACGATGAGCTAATGGTTAAATACCTTGAAGGTGAAGAGATACCAGTAGAAGACTTAAAGAGGGTGTTAAGGAAGGCTACCATAAACAAGGAGTTGGTGCCCGTTCTGTGCGGTTCCGCCTTCAAAAACAAAGGCGTTCAACCCTTGCTGGATGCGGTGCTTGACTACTTGCCTTCGCCCCTTGACGTGCCACCGGTTCGTGGTATAAATCCAAAAACAAATCAGGAAGAGGAAAGGAAGCCCCTTGACGAAGAGCCCTTCTGCGCCTACGCCTTTAAGGTGATGAGCGACCCCTACGCGGGTCAGCTTACATACTTTAGGGTTTTCTCTGGTAGAGTAACCGCAGGTTCTTACGTTTACAACGCTACAAAGGACAAAAAGGAAAGGGTGGGAAGACTTCTGCTTATGCATGCCAACTCCAGAGAGGATGTGCAAGAGGCCTCTGCCGGTGAGATAGTGGCTGCTGTGGGTATGGATGCTACCACTGGTGATACTCTGTGTGATGAAAAGTCATCCATACTTCTTGAAAAACTTGAGTTCCCAGAGCCCGTAATATCCATGGCTATAGAACCAAAGACCAAAAAAGACCAAGAGAAACTCTCTCAAGTTCTGAACAAGTTTATGAAAGAAGACCCTACCTTTAAGGCAAGCGCAGACCCAGAGACCGGTCAAACTCTAATACACGGTATGGGAGAGCTCCATCTGGAGATTATCGTGGACAGGATGAAGCGTGAATACGGCATTGAGGTAAACGTGGGTAAGCCTCAGGTAGCATACAAGGAGACCATAAAGGGTAAGGCTACCGCAGAGGGTAAGTTTATCCGTCAGACGGGTGGTAGAGGTCAATACGGACATGCGGTCATAGACATAGAGCCACTGGAAAGAGGTCAAGGCTTTATCTTTGAAAATGCCATAGTAGGCGGTATCATACCCAAGGAGTATATACCCGCGGTGGAAGAGGGTATAAGGGAAGCTATGCAGAACGGCGTGCTTGCCGGCTATCCTTTGGTAGACGTAAAAGTTAGGCTCTTTGACGGCTCCTTCCACGAGGTAGACTCTTCGGAGATGGCTTTCAAGATAGCGGGTTCAATAGCTTTCAAGGAGGCTGCCAAAAAGGCAGGTCTTGTCCTTCTTGAGCCCATCATGGAGGTGGAAGTGGAAACACCAGATGACTACGTGGGTGATGTGATAGGAGACCTCAACTCCAGAAGGGGTAAGATAATGGGCATGGAAAACAAGGGCATAATCACAGCCATAAGAGCTCATGTGCCCTTGGCGGAGATGTTCGGATACGCCACCACATTAAGAAGCTTGACACAAGGAAGGGGAACATTTATAATGAAATTTTCTCATTACGACGAAGTTCCCCACAGCCTTACAGAGCAGATAGTAGGGGAACGCACCGCAGTAGCAAGATAAGGAGGTAAGAATATGGCAAAGGAGAAGTTTGTAAGGGAGAAAGAGCACGTTAACGTGGGCACCATAGGACACGTAGACCACGGAAAGTCTACACTGACCTCCGCCATCACATGCGTTCTCGGTGCAGGCGTCATGTCTGGCGGTAAAGCCAGATGCATGAGATACGAAGAGATTGACAAAGCACCAGAAGAGAAAGAAAGAGGTATAACCATAAACATCACACACGTGGAATACGAAACACCCAAAAGACACTACGCACACGTGGACTGCCCAGGACATGCGGACTACATCAAGAACATGATAACAGGCGCAGCACAGATGGACGGAGCCATACTGGTGGTATCCGCAGCGGACGGACCAATGCCACAAACCAGAGAACACGTATTGCTTGCAAGACAAGTTAACGTTCCATACATAGTAGTGTTTATGAACAAGTGTGATATGGTAGATGATGCGGAGCTATTAGACCTCGTGGAACTGGAAGTGAGAGAACTACTTTCCAAGTACGAGTTTCCCGGGGATGACGTGCCGGT